>JAUNXW010000081.1 GCA_030539595.1 Methanocorpusculum sp.
CGCATGTGTTGTCTAAACACCTGTTCAAATCATCGCATACCGCCTGTCAATCAACAACAGGAACGGTGCATTGGCTCTGCCCAAATAAATCGGCAGACCGAAAACGACTGCATCGGCTGTTGCGAGTTCGTCGTAGATTTTGACCATACCGTCTTTTTGAAAACACGTCTTGTTTCCTTCTTTTTTGCAGTGTTCACATCCGATGCATGCGTTAATCTGCACTTCGGCAAGTCTTACAAGTTCAACTTCAGCACCAGCTTCCTTTGCACCGGCTAAAATCTCTTCAACAAGTCCCTGACTGTTTGAACCTGCGTGAAATGATGACGTAATTCCTACTACTTTCATGAAGATTATATGCAACTTCATTTGATATAGAATTTACGTGCTCAACGCAAAACTCCTTTAGTTATAGAGCACAACAAATATGTAGTTAATATGTTGGATACATTGGCAGATATTGCCCTGATAATATCACTTATTGGATTTGTCTTATTTTTCATACCGACAAAATTCAAAAATTACTTCGCTGTGTTTGCTGTAATTGCGCTTGAAGCAGGACTTCTTCTGAAACTTCCCGAGTTTTTTGCTGAGAACAATTTTTTCTATCCGATTCTGATTATTGCGGCGCTGCCTATTGTTTACATAACGGTCAAACGCCTCCTCAATGATGACGGCACGGTTAAGAGATTCATGTACGGGGTTGGAATTGCGCTTACAGTTTACATGCCTTTTGCGCTGATTGCGCCTCTTGGCAACTGGCTTATTGGGACTGTCGTTTACTGGATTCGCATCGTTTTTGATGCCGTAGGTTTTGAATATAAAATGGCTGACTGGAATATTTTTGAATCCGCACAGGTAATTCCGGGCTACAGCAGCGGCTATCTTGATGAAATTATTCTCGGATGCACCGGAATTACTGCAATTGCGATTTTAATCGGTGTCGTTTTCTTAACAAAAACGAATCTGATTCAGAGAATCGGTTTACTGTTTCTTGCGATTGTGCCGATTTATATAATCAACATTTTCAGAAACGTGTTTGTTATTATGTCTTATTTCGGGCAGTGGTTTCCGGATTATCCGACAGGACTTGGGATTGATTCATTGTTTACCCACCCGACAATTCCCGGATATACGAGTTTCTTCTGGTCGCACAATGTTATGTGCGAGATAGGAGCATTTATTGTAATTATTGTGATTGCGCTCCTCCTGTTTAAGTTTACACCGGGACTTGTGTCTTCTATAAGAGAAATAATTAATGTTTACGTTTGCGACCTGAAACTTATTTTCGGTAAGAAGCCGAAGGCGTAAAATGTTGTGTCCGTTTTGTGTCCCGGAAGATGAAGTGTTCGGCAACGGACTCGCTTATGCGAAAATGGATACTTATCCGGTGTCCAAGGGGCACATGCTTATTATTCCGCGAAGGCACGCGGATACTTGGTTTGATTTGACCGCAGAAGAGCAGACCGCAGTGATGCAGCTCGCAGAGATAGCCAAGAGGTATCTTGATGAATTCTATTCACCGAACGGATACAATTTGGGTTTGAACTGCGGGGTGTCTGCGGGTCAGACGATTATGCATGCCCATCTTCACCTTATCCCAAGATACATAGGCGATGTGCCCAATCCGCGCGGGGGTATTCGTGCGGTGATTGCGGCAAAGAAGGAATATCCGTGAGATACTTTTATTTAGGACAGAGTTAATTATTATTTATGGGGTTTTTGGATGAACTTAAGTCAGCGGCAAAATCCGGTTCTGACGAAGTAAAGAAAACTGTGAGGATTGGGGAGCTCAATGTTGAAATCTCCGATCTTAAGAAGAAAGAGACTGAAGCGTTTGCAACAATCGGTAAAGTTGCGGTTGCACTTGACGGCGCACACAAGTTCGGTGAGAACGGAGAGAAGCTTCTTGAGATTCAGAAGCAGATTGATGAAAAAAGAGCCGAACTTGAACAACTTGAACCGCAAGGGAATAAGTGCCCTAAGTGCGGAGCGTCATATACTCAGGATATGAAGTTCTGTCCAAAGTGCGGGGAGAAACTTTCAGAGTAATTCAACCCAACATTTTTTTATGCCGAGTGAGAAGGCTTGAGTAAACAGAATGTTTGCAAATACGAGGGGTACTGCGGCTCTAAGCGGCAGAGTGTTGAAAGCCTTGAAATTTCTGTCGGCAGAATTGTTTTTGTGACGTTTAAGGCAACTGCTGTTCACGCCTACAAGAGATAATTCCAAATAAAAAAAAAGTTTTTTTAGTTGTATTGTTCGACGAGAGTGATATATTTCGGAGATTTTTATCTAATATCTGCTGGTGTCTTATTATTCTCCGAAATAAGTCATGGACTTTAAGTTAATTAAAGTCCTCTCCTCTTTCTCTCTGCCGCAATCGGCGACGGTCCTATTTCCGTAATTGTGTTAATTACGTCGCTAATAACTACTGCCCATTTCGCACCTTCGGATGCTGACACGAAAGTCATTCTGAATCTTCTGTGTTCAAGTCCCATGTTGTTTAATATGGACTTAACAAGGAACATTCTCTTAGCCGCCTTGAAGTTGCCCGCTAAATAGTGGCAGTCTCCAAAGTGGCAGCCTGAGACGAGAACTCCGTCTGCACCGTCTGCGAATGCTTTAAGGACAAACAGAGTGTCGATACGTCCCGTGCACATAACACGGACGATTCTGACATCCGGCGGATACTGGGTTCGTGCAGAACCCGCACCGTCTGCTCCGGCGTAGGAACACCAGTTGCAGATGATACCGATAATCTTGGGTTTCCATTCGTCTGACATTTAGTTGCCTCCAAGGAAGAATGCATCAATCTGAGCAAGAATCTGCGGGCTTGTAAAGTGCTGCATCTTAATTGCTCCGCCGGGGCAGAATCCGCCGCATGTACCGCAGCCCTTACACTTTGCTGCTGTAACCTGCATAACCGTTCTGCCGTCTTCTGCGACTGTCATTGACAGTGCAGAGTATGGGCACAGGTTAGTACACATTCCGCAGCCTGCGCAGAGTTCCTGCATGCACATTGCATAGTAAGGTTCGAGTTCGACCTGACCGGAGTGTATTGGAATTGATGCAGCGCTTGCTGCTCCTTCTGCCTGTGCGACAGTGTCAGGAATATCCTTTGGACCCTGACAGACACCTGCGATATAAACACCTGCGGTAGTTGTTCCGCAAGGATTAAGCTTCGGGTGGGCTTCCAAGAGCCACTTGTCGAGTGAACATGAAACACCGAACTGTCTGCGGACAACTTCGGTCTCTGCTGTCGGCTGAATTGCTGCTGCAAGAACAACAAGTTCAACTTCAATCTCAACCGGTTCGCCGAGGAGTGTATCTTCTGCGACAACGATGAGGTTCTTGTTCGGCAGTTCCTGAACCTGAGCGACACGACCTCTGATGAACTTTGTTCCTTCGTGCTGGATACGGTAGTAGAACTCCTCGTATGCCTTACCGAACGAACGGATATCCATGTAGAAGATGTATGCACGGCAGCCCGGAATCTTTTCAACAACCTGGTGAGCATGTTTCAGTGAATACATGCAGCAGAATCTTGAACAGTATGGCTTTCCTACACCTGTGTTGTCTCGGGAACCTGCACACAGGATGAAACCAACCGACATCGGTGTCTCGCCGTCGGACGGGCGGACTAAGTGTCCGATAGTCGGTCCGGATGCGCAGATTAAACGCTCGAACTCGAGTGAGGAAATAACGTTGTCGTATAACTTGTAACCCCATTCTTTCTTCTGCTCGATTGGGAACAGTTCGTAACCGGTTGCAAGAATTACTGTACCTACTTTGATGGTGAACAGTTCATCCTGCATCTCAAGGTCAATTGCCTGTTTGGCACCGCACGCGGTGACACAAAGACCGCATTTGACGCATGCATCGAAGTCGATTGTGTAGATTAACGGAACGACCTGGGCGTGCTGGATGTAGATTGCCTTACGCGGCGACATTCCGAATTCCCAGGTGTTGGGTTTAACAACCGGACAGACTTCTTTACAGTCTCCGCATCCCGTGCATCCTCCGCCTACAATTCCTTTTGCTGCTGCTTCTGCTGGTGTCATTACACCGCGGGCGTGGCGTCTGATTGTAACGTCGAAGTTGCCGATGTAGCCTTCCACATTCTCGACTTCTGCAAGAGTGTATAACTTAATGTTCGGTGTTCTGCCTGCTTCTGCCATCTTCGGAGACAGAATGCACTGGGAACAGTCAAGAGTCGGGAACGTCTTATCGAGCTGTGACATGCGTCCGCCGATAGTCGGTTCTTTCTCAATTAAGTAGGTCTCAATTCCTGCTGCTGCCAAGTCCATGGAAGCCTGAATTCCTGCGATACCTGCACCGACGACAAGCGCACGGTGTTCAACCGGTACTGCCATGGGGTAAAGGTCTTCGAGTTTGCATGCTTTTGCGACTGCGATACGAACAGCATCTTTTGCTTTTTCTGTTCCGCCGTCCCAGTCGTGCATGTGTACCCATGAGCCCTGGTCACGGATGTTTGCCATTTCAAATCTGAACGGGTTTAATCCTGCGTTGGCTGTGGCGGTTCTGAAGGTCGGCTCGTGAAGACGCGGTGTGCATGCTGCAACCACAACACCTGTTAAGTGCTCTTTTTCTGCCGCTTCTTTAATCATGTTCTGACCGGGGGTTGAACACATGTATGCATAGTGCTCTGCAACGACTACGTTAGGTAAGGTTGCTGCGTATGCGCATACGGCGTCAACGTCGAGTGAACCTGCGATGTTTGTTCCGCAGTGGCAGATGAATACACCGATTCTCGGTTCAACTGGGACTTCTCCGGATTCTTTTGCTTTTTTACCTGAGTAAACCATTTTACTGACCTCCCTTTGCTTTCAGTTTGTCAAGGAACGGTTTGCATGAGGTCTGGTGAAGGTCAAGACCTAACTCTATTGGTGACATGCCCTGGGCAAGTCCGAGCATTTCACAGAAGTGAAGGACAGGGATATTCCACTCAACACCGAACTTCTGTCCGATTTCGAACTGACCGCGGTCGAACTGAAGCTGACAGAACGGACAGGTATCAACGATTGCGTCAGCGCCTGCTTCCTGCATGTGTGTGAGTTTCTCGTTGGTGATATCAAGGGCGTGGGCGATGTCGTAACCGCGAACTCCTCCGCCTGCACCGCAGCACTGCATTTTGTTTCTGTATTCTACAGCTTCTGCGCCGATTGCATCAACCAGCTCTTCAAACCATACAGGGTGTTCGGTGTCGCCGATAATAGGGTTCTCGAAATCTCTGTCTTTCTTTGGTTTGAGTAAGTGGCAGCCGTAGTGGCAGGCGACTTTGACACCGGTTAACGGTGTATTTACAGAATCTTTTATTTTGTTGATTCCGCAGACTTCGTCGTTGTAGTAGAGTTCGGCAAGATGGTATACGTTGGATGTGCCTTTGTATTCCATGTCGACTTCTTTTAAGACTTCATTTACAGAATCTCTGAGTTCGTCGTTGTGCTTTAATTTGTGGTTGACTTCCCAGATGGACTTGTAGCAGCCGTTGCAGACTAACGCAATGTCCATGTTCATCTGTTCGGCAAGAATTAAGTTGCGGGCAGCCATTGCATACCAGACATTCAAATCGATTGAACCGAATGCACCGGGTGCGGGGCAGCACGATGCGCCCTTTAACGGGACTAATTCAATGCCGAGTTTCTTGCCGGTCTTTATTGCAGCAGCTTCGATACCGGGGTAACGGTTTGGAGCAATGCAGCCGAGGAAGAATGCGTATTTGTGGGTTTCAGACATTGTTTATTTCTCCTCCGCAAGGACTTTGTCCGCAAGCTGTTTAGTGCCGTAAGCTTCCAGAATCTTGCGGATTGCAGGGATATATTCGGGATACTTGCATGTGGTTTCGGGTTCGGCTTCAAGCCCTAACTTTACACGTGCTGCACGGTTTGCGTCCGAGTTCGGTACACCGTGACCGGTCTGGTAGATGAAGTTTACAGTGGCTAAAGCGTTCTTTGGAATGATTCCGCTCTTTGCCGCTATGTTTCTCATTGCCATTATAACGTCGGTCGGGATTAAGTCACGCGGACATCTGTCGCTGCAGGTGTAGCAGGTTGTGCACAGCCAAAGGTCAGGGTCGTTAAGACACGAGTCACGCATGCCGAGGTTTACACGGCGCATGAAGTTACGGATTCTGTAGCCGCTTCTTGGAGCTGACGGGCACGAGCCTGTGCAGGTTCCGCACTGGAAGCAGATGTGTGCCTCAGTTCCGGCGATTTTTTCAACTTCGGCGGTGAACGTCGCGTCGCTGTCCTCTTTCGGACGGAAGTATCGGTCAGAAAGACGGGCTGCAAGAGCAGCATCTTTGTATGATTTTGCGCTTGTCATTTTTGGTTCACTCCAAATTCTTGGTCTCCACTTTGCCGAAGGTTGATTCTACAACTTTGCTGGTTCTTGGAACGCACAGCTTTGCGGAAATCTTCTTGAACAAATCAGTCTCTTTGCCTTTGACGTGGACGCCGGTTCTTTTAAGAGTAATGGCGTCTTCCGACGGGCACGCGTTGACGCATGCACCGCAAAGGATACACAGGTCGTTGTTAACCGCAATCTTGTCTTCAATGCCGTCGTGTTTAAGCTGTGTTGCCGGAACGGGTGTCGGCAGGTAAATTGCATTGCACGGACAGACATCGACACAGGTCGAACATCCGCCGGTACATTTCTTTGCGTCGATGATTAAATCGCCGTCAAAGATTTTTGTGATTGTAACAGCTTCGGATGGACAGACTGTCTTACACCAAGAACAGGTTACACAGTCGTCTTTGTCAATTGAGACTTTTCCTGCGAGTTTTGCGTTTTCTTTGACAACTCTGCCGACATTTATTGCGTCGTGCGGACATGCATCCTGACAGACGTGACACGCGTCACAGAGTTTTTTGTCCCAGATAATGTCGCCTGCGGATTTTGCAGTCTCGGGTGAGAACGCAGCGCGTTTCATTGTAAGTGCCGGACAAAGCGAGGTACATACACCGCATGCGGTACACTTCTCTTTATCAACGACAAAAGTAGTCTCTGCATCTAATGCAGTCTGGCGCTTTGCGCCGTCTGCTGCTTCGCCTTCGTAAACAGGTATGTCACGGACGATTGCATCGCGCGGGCAAGCCTCGCTGCAGGTTGTGCAGCGGACGCATTTGTCCTCGCTGATGTCAGCAGTGAAATCATATTCGGGAAAACCTTCTTCCTCTTTAATTGGGAGGCTCGGTTCGCCGTCTACTTCTACGAACAGTGAGTTGAACGGACACATGATTGTACAGACACCGCAGTATGAACATTTTGCGGGGTCGACAACAATAGG
>JAUNXW010000082.1:0-4038 GCA_030539595.1 Methanocorpusculum sp.
AGGCAACACACTTGCAGAAAAGATCGGCGGTGTCGTCGATAACTGTGCAACAGTCTGCCATGGTTCCTCTCTCCTTGCAATTCAGGATACGGGTGTCCCGTCCTGTACTCTTGGAGAAGTCAAGAACCGTGCTGACCGCATCATCTTCTGGGGATGCAACCCGGCACACGCACACCCGAGACACATGTCCCGATACTCCATCTTCCCGCGTGGATTCTTCTCCGCAAAGGGACAGAAAGGAAGAAAGATCATCTGCGTTGACTGCCGTGAGACCGACACTGCAAAAGTTGCAGACACATTTGTCAGAATCAAACAGTCCTACGACTACGAAGTTTTCGACGCCCTCAGAACCCTTCTCCGCGGCGAAGAAATCCCCGACGAAGTCGGCGGTGTCCCGAGAGAAAAACTCCAGGAAGTCGTTGACATCTGCAAGTCCGGTCGTTTCGTTACCCTTTTCTTCGGTATGGGACTTACCCACACCCTTGGAAGAAACCACAACATCGACAACGGTATCAACTTCATCCGTGACTTAAACGACTACACCAAAGCAACACTTATTGCAATGCGCGGTCACTACAATGTCACAGGAGCAGGTCAGGTTCTCGGATGGCAGTACGGTTTCCCGTATGCATGCGATCTGTCAAGACTGACAATGGCACGCCACAATCCGGGAGAGACTACCTCAGTAGACTTACTTGTCCGTCACGAAGTTGATGCATGTGTAGTTATCGCAAGTGACCTTGCGGCACACTTCCCGTTCGAAGCAACAAGAACAATGGCACACATCCCGACCATCTCAATAGACCCGCACATCAGCATGTCAACAGAACTCTCGGATCTCCATATCCCTGTTGCAATCGTCGGTGTCGAAGTCGGCGGATGCTGCTATCGTATGGATAACGTTCCAATCGAAACACGCAAGTGTGTCGATGCACCGGAAGGAGTTATCACCGATGAAGAACTCTTTAAACGCGTTTCCGCAAGAGTTGATGAGCTCTTAGCCGAAGCAGGTGTCAAGAACGCATCCGAATATCTTGCAAAGATGGAGGCCTGAATATGACTGAGTATATCATCAAAAACGGTCATGTATTTGATGCAGTGTCCGGACTTAAAGGAGACGTCGCAGACGTCTGCATGAAGGACGGCAAGATTGTCGACAAAGTCGGCAAGTCTGCAACAGTAATCGATGCAGCCGGCAAGACAGTTATGGCAGGTGCAGTCGATATCCACACACACGTTGCCGGTCCGAAGGTAAACCTCGGACGCTGGTACCGCCCTGAGGATAAATTCCGCCTTGGAGAGCGCTGCTCCGCAAAACTCAACCCGAACACAAGAATTGAGGGAGGATTCTCAATTCCGACAGTCTTTAAGACAGGTTACGAGTATGCCCGTATGGGATTTGCCTTCCTTATGGAAGCCGCAATGCCCCCACTGTATGCCCGCCACGTCCACGAAGAAATCCGTGACACACCGATTCAGGATGAAGCAGCATTACCGGTTTTCGGTAACAACTGGTTCATGTTTGAATACCTCAAAAACGGCGAAATCGACAACGCAGCAGCATATGTTGCATGGATTTTACGCCAGACCAAAGGATACGGTATTAAATGTGTCAACCCGGGAGGATCTGAAGCTTGGGGCTGGGGTCTTAACTGTTTAACAGTAAATGATCCTGTTCCGTACTTTGAAATCACACCGAAAGAGATTGTCGACGGACTTATCCAGACAAACGAGCACTTAAAGCTCCCGCACTCAGTGCACCTTCACTCAAACAACTTAGGAAACCCCGGCAACTACACAACAACCCTGGACTCCTTAAAGATTGCAGAAGGACATAAGGCAAACAACGACTTCGGTCGTGAGACAGTTCTCCACCACACCCATCTTCAGTTCCACTCATACGGCGGAACAAGCTGGGCAGACTTTGAGTCAAAAGCAAAAGAAGTCATGGACTACGTCAACAAGCAGAAGAACATCTCTATTGATACCGGTAACGTTACACTTGACGAAACAACAACAATGACCGCAGACGGTCCGTTCGAGTACCACCTCGGTGCACTCAACCACCTCAAGTGGGCAAATGTTGATGTCGAGTTAGAGACTTCCGCAGGAGTTGTTCCGTATATCTACGGAAAGAACGTCAAAGTCTGTGAAATGCAGTGGGCTATCGGTCTTGAAATTGCGCTCTACGCAAAAGACATGATGAGAACCATGATCACAACAGACCACCCGAACGCAGGACCGTTCACCAGATACCCGCGTGTATACGCATGGTTAATGGATAAAGAATACCGTGACGCACAGCTGAACGGATTCAAGTGGTCATCCAAAGTTATCGACGGCACAACACTTGCAGAAATCGACCGTGAGATTTCCCTTTATGAGCTCTCACAAATGACCAGAGCAGGACCGGCAAAGGTTCTCGGTTTATCCAAGAGTTTCGGCGGACTTGCACCAGGTATGAACGCAAACGTTGCAGTCTACAACATTGACCCCGACAAGATGCCGAAAGGACTTGACCTTGAGAATGCATTCTCTAAAGCAGCATACTTCTTCAAGGACGGAGTTAAATGTGTCGAGAACGGTGTTGTTCTTGAATCAGAGCCTGTAGGCAAATTTACCTACTGGGTTGATGCAAAAGTGCCTGAAAGCAAACAGGTCATTCACGATGTTTCCGAGAAGTTCCTTAAGTATTACAGTGTCAGCCTCGGCAACTACGAAGTCGTAGACCACTACGCTCCGCATCAGAAAGTTATTGAGATTGAGGAGGCATAAAAATGGAAACAGTAACCATTACGTTAAAGAAAGTACCTGACCTTTATCTCGAGTGCGACAGTGTTACACCTGACAAATTCGCAGGTAAAAACGCAGAACAGATTGCAGCTCTTCCGTGTTCGGAAGGTAAGTGCAATTATGTTCTCGGCGACTGGTTCGAGATTGCCGGATCAGCTGCCGCAACACCTGCGGAGACTAAGATTGTCGTAAACGGACCCGGAACAGACAAATGTAAGTACATCGGCGCATGGATGAAAGCAGGCGAAGTCGTTGTTAACGGCACAGCCGATATGTTCACCGGCGGATGGATGGAAGGCGGAAAGCTCACTGTTAAAGGTGATGTCCGTTCTTTCTCCGGTCTTCAGATGAAAGGCGGAGAAATGCTTATTGAAGGTCGTGCCTGGAACTATCTCGCAGCAGCCTACCGCGGTGACTGGAGAGGTATGCAGGGCGGTCTTATCCGTGTTAAAGGAGATGTCGGTTCAGATCTTGCGACTTTCATGAACGGCGGAACAATCATTGTCGAAGGCAATGCAGATATCCACGTCGGCACACACGCCGAAGGCGGAACAATAATTATCAAAGGCAAAGCACACCGCCGTGTCGGCGGTCAGATGGTAAAGGGAGAAATCTTTGTTTTCCACGGCTGCGATGTCATGATGCCCGGCTATAAGAAGATCGAAGAGAAGGAAATCGAGGTCGACGGAGAGAAGCACGTTTTCAATGTGTTTATCGGTGACCTTGGCGAGAGACATCCGAAGAGTAAGGGACAGGTCGTTTACGGCCACATCTATACTCTTAAGGAGTAACTCTACCTTTTTAAAATCTTTTTTTAAATATTGCTGTGTACTTTTTCATAAATAACGCTGTGGATGTTTTTTTGCGGGTTGAAAAAAGTACCTGTCGTATTTTCTGTGGGTTTGATAGAGACGCGGGGCTATTTTTTGTGTTTAGAATGGGTTGCTGTCAGCTCTTCTTGTTGGTTTACGCAGTCAAAGTTTGTGACTGATTTTTTACCTTCGTGATGTACTCTAAGATTGGAAATCACTGAACAACAATTATTCATAGATTAATTTATATAATAAAATTCACTATTGGACATCCTAAGTCTTCAAAATAATCTGGAGAGACATAATTTCAATGTTCAACATTAGCCATGATATATGCCGGCGGCGCAATGTTTATCCGCCCGTGTCTCGCAAGAAACAGCTGGTATCATCTCCATTTTATTCGATTTGTTTTTCTATAGTTTTCTTTATTGAT
>JAUNXW010000082.1:4138-7292 GCA_030539595.1 Methanocorpusculum sp.
CTTTATTGATTACATGTCGCATTTTACATTTTGTTTATCCGGTTATTTCGATGAACGGTTCTGCTTTGATGAATTCGTCCGCTACAACATCCGAACTGTATCTTCTGTATGCGTTGTCTAAGTATCCAGCATGTCCGGCAAGCATTTCGCCTACCGATTTGCTTGCGCTCAGGTTGAATCTTGATAAGAACCATTTGCGAGTGACATGCCAATGAAACAACATTATGTTTTTTTCTCCGAAGAAGTCGGCAGAGGCTTTTGTTTTTGCTTTTCTGAGGGTGTACTGCGCCTGTGCTGCGCTGTAGGGAAAGAGTCTGTCGTCTGTGTCGTTTCTTTCTGCGAGGTATTTTCGAAGTGATTCTTCGGCTTCGTTTGTTAAGTAGACGGTTCGTTCGGTTTTTGTTTTTGAATTTTCGGCTTTGATTGTTGCGGTCGTGCGTTTTCCTGTTTTGTTCAGGTCGGTTTTTTTGAGTTTGAGGGCTTCTCCTATTCTGATTCCTGAGCCTGTCAGGACAACAAGCATTGTTTTTGCCCATAACGGTAGGTGCTTTTTGATTTTTGCGAATAGTTCAGCTGTGAGTTCGGGGTCTTTTCTTACAGCCTGCGGGGCAGGGAGTGTTGCAAATATTCTTTTTCTGTCGCGTCTTGAGAGTTTGTGTCCGTTGTCTTCAAGCCAGATGATGGTTATTGTGAGGTTGAGCCGTGCGGTCTTGGGTGCGTATTTTTTTGCGTATGCATTGGCTGTGAGTTTTAGGTCGTAGAAGAGGTCTCTTTCTTTTTTGAGTGTTTTGAGGTAGTCTTTTGCGTAACTGTTGAGTTGTTTTTTGTTTTGGGTTGTTATTTCTTCGTCTTCGTATATGAATTTTAGGAAATTTGTTACGGCAAGTAGGTAGTTGTATTTGGTTTTAGGATTGTCGTAAAGGCTGATAAATTCAGATACCGGCATTTGTGTTCTTCGGTGTGACGCCTTCATCTGTTTTTTGTTTTTGAGTTTTTGTGCTGAAAGTGTTTCTGATGACAATACGGTTTTTTTGGCTGCACGGGACATATTTTTTTATTCGTCTGTATTTTTAAAATCGTGTCGGTTGAGTTTAGTTTGCTAGAATGGGTGCGTGTGGTGCTTGGTTTTGGGGCGGTAAAACCTATAGTTATAGTTTTTAGATTTTATTAGTAATATAATTTACTTATTAAAAATTATAGGATTCTGAGTTTTTTAGTGTAGGGCAAATCACGAAAAGAAATTCAATATAAGATAAAAAATAAAAAAAACGAGTTGACACTATGTATTTTTATTTTAACTATCTTAGCGAATGCATTTTTGTTTATCAAAAAATTAATATTTTTTGTGTGCCTTTCCTATTCTTCCGAAAAATGAAACACACACTCTTTTTTTATCTTTGTTTATTTCGTAGATTGCAGTGTAAGACCTGCCTATATGGATACGATAACGATTTTCGTATCCTTTTAGTTTTTCTTTATCTCCTCCAAACCCCGGATATGGATTTAGCGCAAGGGTGTTCAGTTCGGCAACACATCTGTCATATTCTTCATCGGAAAGACGGTTGAGTGCTTCGTCGGCTTTATCAAGCACGAATACGGTAAAGGTCACTGCTTGTTATCCTTTTTTGAATAACGGCGTTTTACTGAATCTTCAAGTGTGATGTAACGATTGTCAAAATCTTCCATTGATTCTTTGACTTCTTTGTCGTGTTTTTCAAGGTCAATGTCTTCAAAGTGAGGAAGTTCAGGCATACTGTTTTTTTCTTCAAGAGCCTGGATAGATTCCTCTATCACATCTCCAAAAGTCTGATTCCCTCTGCGAAGTCTGACAATTTTTCTGTGAACTTCCGGCGAGATGGTAACGGTTTTTTTCCTCTCAACTGCCTGCATAATTATATTATAATTAGCGTCAGGAGACTAAAAATATTCTGCTGACGGCGGAGTAGTTAACCCCCTCAAGCCTAAAATGGTAAGTCGGTATCAATTCCTTTTTGAAAAGTTAAATACCTTAGCGAATGCATTTTTGTTTATTAAAAACATCATCAGATTTTGCGGCAAAATCTGCGTTGACATACAGAATTTCCTTAAAATCAGGAACATACCACGCCACAGGGGAAAAATCAGGATTTTCACTGATATTCTCAATTACCGATGATTTTCCTGAACCATTCGGTCCTGCAAAAATAAAAAAATATTTCATTATGATTACAGTCTGCCGTCAAGAACGTCTATTGTTCTTTTAGCCGCTTTAGATAAACGCTCATTGGTAATACGGTAATCTTTGTTGAAAAGCTTCTCGTCAAAGTCAAATGATTTTGGAACTTTACGACCCGTTTTATGAGAAACACCATCTATGTATCTGATTTTAACCGATGAGTGCACAGAACGGATGTAAATAGTTTCAGGCTCCGCTACTATCTCGTGTGATTCGGATTTGACAATAATTTGCCTGTTAACTTCTTTGTCTGTCATCGGTTATACCTTGAATAATTGTTTGGTTTAAAACATAATATATTTTTACCTCCGGGGTAATTATCAATTTGTACTCATTCAATCGTAAATAAACCCGTTTGATTTTTTTAATCTTTGTAAATCTCAAAAAAGGATACCTCTTTCGTGTTTGACGTGAAGTCTTTTGTGGTTTTGTCGAGGGAGCTTTAGCGACTAACGCGTGAGCAAGTTGCAGACTTGCGAATCGTGATATACCCTATAGTCAGAAGCCGACAAAACAACAATCCGAAACATAAATTCAACTGACCAAAAAAGTACACTTTTTTCAAAAAAAATACAATTTCAACAAATTCATTACGAAAATAATCTCCGTTATAATTTGTCAGTTTTAAAAAATACACTCCAAGCCGTTTCAAAATTTTCTGCGCGTCTGCCAATTAAAAACTATAACTATAGGTTTCAATCAGTTACGGGTAGCTCTGTAAAAATATCCCGAAACTGAATTTTCCTTCAATTCAAATAATTAATTTCATTCAAAAATGGGAGAGTGAATAAAAAAGTATGACCAATCCAATCTCAAAACGTGTAACCGAAAAACTAAGTCCGACTAAAATACTGCTTACAGTTTTTGCAGTCATGCTTGCGCTCTGCTTCGCAGCCGTACCTTGTGCGGCATCTGCATTTTCAGGCGGCAGCGGAACAG
>JAUNXW010000083.1 GCA_030539595.1 Methanocorpusculum sp.
GGTATGTCATCTATTACACCGTATTCAGTTGTTCCCGCAACAGCCGCAACGGCTATTGTATTTTTATCGACAGCCTCAGCCATTTTATTCGTATCTACTGTGTATCCTCCTTCTACGTATGGAACAACGCGCATCTCAAGACCTAAAATATCACAGGTCTTGTCAAATGAGAAATGCGCCGAAGCGGGAACTACAATATTAGGTTTGTCAACAGGTTTCAGTTTTTTTGCGATGCGTATCGACTGAAGATTGGATTCTGTTCCGCCTGAGGTCGCATAACCGCCCGCGTCTTTTTTGTGCATGAGTTCGCCTAAAGACTCAACAAGAAGTTCTTCTATTTTTGTTGAGCCGGGATAAAGTCCGGGGTCTCCGAGATTTGAGGAGATAAACATCTCCTGAACCTCGGCAACAATTTCATGAGGTATTGTGCACATTGAACTCAGGATATGGTCGTGATGAATATCCTGCGCTCTTAATGAGGTTAACTGTGAAATCACTTCCTCTCTTCTGCATCCTTTGGTATCCATTTCTGTAATTATGTATTTGTTCTGTTTTTTTATACATCTGTTGGATGATGGCCGGTTAATTTTTTTCACGACAGAACACGCACTGAGACAAAAGGATATTGTCAGAGTAAAACAAAGAGAATAATAATGAAAATCAATCGTCACGCATGTATTGTTCTGGTGCTCGCATTTCTACTTGTACCGTTTTCAACAGGGGCAGTGCTTGCCGACGGTTTGCTGATTTATTCCGAAGACAATAACTTAACAACCCCGGCTGAAAATAATCAGACGGTAATAATTGGTTCGAACAAGTATGGATACTTAAACATAAACTCAATGGACTTCGTCTTAATGGGAACAAGCGGAGAAGTAACCATCACCTATACAATTGATTCGTGGATTGAACTGCTTGTTTTCCTATTCGGTAAAGAAAACATGAAAGAAAGGGTTCTTAGTGTACTCAACTATCCTGATTCGGGCAGAACTCAGGAAGTTAAATTCAGGTATATTGACTCAAACAAGGCGATACTTTCGGTTTCAAACGTCGTAATGGATAACACGGACGGTTCATACTGGTTCTATCAGCATGAATTCGGGACAACAATTCCGATAATCACATTCCACACATCAGCTTCGGATGTAAAAACTTACACAAATACAAAATCAATGGAAAGAGGCTTCGGCTATTTCCAGTAACTATACGTTTATAATATCTGAATGATAATTACATATTATGACTGATGAAGTTGTGGTCGTTCCTGTATCCAAGGGCGGCTTAATCATAAAATCATTGCTGATGATTGTTTTAGGTATTTTGATGCTTGTGTTTACATTCGCATCAATCGTCGTCGGCAATGCAATTTTTGCGGTACTGTTAATATTCATGGGAATTGCACTCATCGCATCTGGAAGCACATTCTTCGGACAAATTAAACGCACATGGTGGGTTGTAGTTCTCGGAATTATTGCGGTAATAATCGGTATTGTTGCATTAATCTGGCCTGTTATAGGTATTGAGATTTTGGTTTACATCATTGCTATCTCATCATTTATCAGCGGTGTGACAGATTTATATCTTGGAATCATGGGCAAAAACGGAGCTGTAAACAGAGTTCTGATTATTATCTCTGGACTTCTCGGAATTGCACTCGGTGTTGTTTTCTTACTTATGCCTCTGTTTTCAGCAGGTGTTATTGTTCAGGTCGCGGGAATCTTCCTGCTTGCCTTTGGTATTGTAGCATTTATTGAAGCGCTCATGCTTAAGCAGTAACCTTAACAAATCTTTTTTATTTTCATACGTCAATTATAGTCTATGGCAGACGGTTCTAAAAAAATAGCTGAGATTGCTGAAATTCTGGGTGTTGATGAGGCTGAGTGCAGATTTATAGCAGATGAATATTCTGTGATTCTTCCGTGCAAAAAAATAGGCAAAGTAAGTATTTACGATGACAACAGTGTTGACCGTTTCAGAAAAATCGCTGATTTGAGAACTCAGGGAGTTCCAAAAGAAGTAATTATTCCAGCAATTCGCGGCGGAAAATCTCTTGAGTTAAGAGCACGCGAGGATTTAATTAAGATGGGGCTTGTTCCAGAGGAAAAAAAAACCTCAGAGCCAAAGCAAATTCCCAGAACAGAAACCGAAGAGGAATTAATTCTCGCTGTTCGTTCGGCAGAATCAAGCGTGAATACCGTTGACCACAGACTTGCCGCAATGCGTGAAGATATTGACTTAAAAAATAAGTCGGTTTTGGACGCGATAGCCGGAGTTTCCGCAGAAGTTGCAGAACTTAAAAATCAGGTTCACACGCTCTGGGATCAGATAGCAGAGCTTGAAGAATTTCTGCGCGAGGCAAACAAACCGTTCTGGAAAAAATAATTATCTGAATTTCAGATATTCAAGAAATTTTTTTACGGCAAGAGGGGCTGTCTTTTTTTCGCGAAGAGCAATCCCAATATTTCTGAAAGCGGGCACATCAAGTTCTTTTGTGACAATTTTATACGGAACACGCTTTAAAATAAGTTCGGGCAGAATACTTATTCCAAGACCGCTTTCAACCATAGACATGATTACATAATCGTCCTGCATTGTGATATGAATTTTCGGAATTAAATTGTTCCGTTCAAAAATTTCGGAAATTTCCTTCTGCGAGCCTTTTTCCAAAAGCATAAACGGCTCACCGCATAGTTTTGAAACAGGAAATTTTTCGCATGAAGCAAACGGATGATTTTCAGGCAGTATCACAAGCAGCCTGTCTATTTCAAGAAAAACAGTTTCAAGTTCCGGGCTTGCAGGCAGGCTCATGAAACCGAAATCGACTTTCCCTTCCAAAATCCATTTCTCAACTTCGGAATAATCTCCGATGTGAAGTTCGTAATCTATATTCGGGTAATCTCTTTGAAATTCCTTAATTATATTCGGAAGCCAGTGTGTAGCAACACTTGAAAATGCGCCTATTCGAATTAGCCCTGATTCAAGTCCGTTGAGTTCGTCAACAGTCTCGGTTAGTTTTCTGTATTCTTCACATACATTTTTTACGAAAGGCAGAAGTTTAGAACCGTCTGATGTAAGTCTTACACCAGAGCGCCCTCTTTGCAGAAGAGAAACTTTCCACTCGGTCTCCAAGTCATTTATCATTCTGCTGATTCCCGACTGTGAATAGCCCAAAAACTCGGCGGCTTTTGTAAAGCTTCCGAACTCCACGGTTTTTATTAAAGCCATGTATTTTTGAATATTCATATCCATAATACATCTGTATTTGTAATCCTAAGTATGATAAATATTCGTATTTATCATTGTATTAAATAGAACGCGAGCCAATTATAACAAATAAAATGAACGCGGCTTACGTAAAATATATAGCTTCCCTGCTATTATTTGGAACAAACGGGATTGTTGCGAGTTATATTGCCCTGGCAAGCTGCGATATAGTACTGCTTCGAACATTTATCGGCAGTATTCTTCTGATTGGAATTTTTCTTCTGCTTCGAGGAAAGTTTACATTTTTCAGATTCAAAAAAGATTTTCTGTTTCTGATTTTGTCCGGAGTTACAATGGGAACGTACTGGATGTTCGTCTATGAAGCTTATCAGCAGATTGGAGTTGGTCTGACATCTCTTGCTTACGCCTGCGGACCTATAATTGTAATGATTCTCTCTCCTGTTCTTTTCCGCGAAAAACTTACATGGTCTAAAATCGCCGGATTTGCCGCTGTGGTTCTTGGAATGATTTTTGTAAGCGGTCAGGCAGTTGTTTCCGGAACAACAGCGTTTGGTCTTTTCTGCGGAGCAATGTCTGCAATTATGTATGCGGTGATGATTATTTTCAATAAAAAAGCAAAAAATATTACCGGACTTGAAAACGCAACTCTTCAGCTCTTCATAAGTTTCCTGACGGTTGCGGTGTTTGTCGGTCTGACACACGGACTTATTTTTGAGATTCGCTCAGGCGACCTTCTGCCGATATTAATTCTTGGGGTTGTTAACACGAGTATCGGATGCTATCTTTATTTCTCGGCAATAGGTAAACTCTCTGTTCAGACAGTGGCAATTTGTGATTATATTGAACCTTTATCTGCTGTGATTTTTGCGGGATTACTTCTGCAGGAAGTTCTTCTGCCCCTGCAGGTACTTGGAGCGGTTCTGATTATAGGCGGAGCAGTATTCGGTGAGACTTATCTCACAATAAAAAAACACTGCAGGGTATCGTGAAAAATGTTGGATTAGATTACGTTCAGAATAATCCAATACCCCTTTAATCACAGATTAGAACAATCAGAATAATATCCTATGGACGCCCCATAAATATAGGTAGTAAATATCATGATACTTGTACCGGATACCAGCGTCGTAATTGACGGACGCGTTACCGCCTTAATCGAGAAAGGAGAATATCGTGACGCAACGATAATAATACCTGAAGCAGTCTTTGCTGAACTCGAAGCACAGGCAAATCAGGGCAGAGAAATAGGATTTTCAGGACTTGCAGAGCTGCAGAAACTCAGCGAGCTCTCAAAAGCCGGAACAATAAAAGTTCAATATGTCGGAGAGAGACCTAAACTCGATCAGGTCAAACTCGCAAGCGGCGGTGAAATCGATTCAATGATTCGCGCAGTCGCAATAGAAAACCACGCGACATTTTTAACAAGCGACTACGTTCAGGCAGAAGTTGCAAAAGCCAAGGGACTTGATGTAGTATTTCTGAAATCGGAAACATTCGACAACTTCTCACCGCTCATAATAGATGACTTCTTCGACGAAAATACATTTGCCGTCTACTTAAAAGAAAGAGTTGCGCCTTATGCACGCAAGGGAACAATAAAAGAGTCCAGACTTGTTCAGATAAGAGAAACTCCAATATCTGAGCACGAACTCAGAGCCATCTCTCAGGAGTGTCTTGAAAGAGCAAAACGCCACCCTGACGGATTTGTAGAAGTAGAAATTCCGGGCGTCACCGTTTCACAGATAGGTTCAATGAGAATCACAACAACCCGCCCGCCTTTTTCGGACGGAATTGAGGTAACAATTGTGCGCCCCACACGCGAAGTTTCCTTTGAATCATACAACTTCGCAGCGGCTCTTAAAGACAGACTTCGCGACGGCGCAGGCGGAATGTTAATCGTTGGAACACCGGGCTCTGGAAAATCAACTCTTGAGCAGAACATCGCAACATATCTTTCCAGCGAAAACCACATCGTAAAAACAATCGAGTCCCCGCGCGACTTGATGGTTCCCGACAAAATTACTCAGTATACTTCACTCGACGGAAGCATTTCGGCAACCGGCGAAATTCTCACACTTCTCAGACCTGACTACGTCGTCTTTGATGAAATGCGCAGAAGCGAAGAACTTGCAGTGTTTGCAGACCTCAGACTTTCCGGAATCAAAGTTGTCGGCGGTCTTCACGCAAAATCTGCAGCAGACGCACTTATCAGGCTCACAAGCCTTGTTGATTTGAACCTCATCCCTCAGATAGTTTCGACAATGGTCTTTGTAAAAGCCGGAGACATCTCGGAAATCTACAATATCTCCATGGGCTTTGGTGTACCAAAAGCGCTTGAACAAATAGGCGACCCGCAGGTCAGACCTATAGTTCGCTTAACAAACATCATCACAACCGAAACCGCTGCAGAAGCTTTCAGATATGAAGGCGAAGTTATGGTTACTCCGGCAAAAGGACTTTCAAAAGTTCCTCCGGTAAAAATAATCGAACAAAAGATTCCCGAGCAGCCGAAAACAGTTGTAAAGCAGTCACAGCCAGCTCCTCAGCCTGAACCTGTGCGTGAAACTCTGTTTGAAGAGACGTTCGACGACCGCGCATCGCCTGCAATTCACTCAATGCCCACTTACGAAGTAACGGATGACAACCCCGCATGGATTGTTCTTGAGAAAGAAATTCAGTCTGAAATCTGCAGATTTACAGAAGGCGACATAATCGTCAGGATGATTTCAGACACCAAAGCAGCTGTATATATTGAAGACATTGATGTTCCCGCAGCAATCGGTAAGTCAGGCAAAAACATTGCCTCCGTTGTCAGCAAAGTTGGAATCGGCATTGATGTTCGCCCGCTAAGCGACCTTCCGGGGAGGGAGACCCTATTTAACGATGTCCCGCAGCCTGAAGCATCCGCAAATCACTCGGGACTTAAAATTAAAAGCGAGAAAAAACAGATTTCAATCGTCTGTCCCGAATACACAGGAAAAATCGTAGACCTGTTCTCAGGCAAAGAATATTTGTTCACCGCAACTGTTGACAAAGACGGGGAAATTCATCTCGCAAGAACATCAAGCATCGCCAACGAAATGATAAGACGCTACGGAGCAGGTGAAGAACTGAAAATCCGTGCCGTTGATTAAATAAAATAAGAGTGAAAAATCAATGTCAAAAAACCTTGTAATGAGTGAAATTGAGCCGGAAATCCGTAACGAGTGGATACCGGCATTTGAATCGAATCCTGACTACGATAAAGATAAGTTATACGTAAACGTCGCCTTCCCTTACCCAAGCGGTGCAATGCACGTGGGTCACGGAAGAACCTATATTATCCCCGATGTAGTAGCAAGATTCTGGAGAATGAGAGGTAAACAGGTTCTCTTCCCAATGGCTTTCCATGTAACAGGCGCTCCTGTTCTCGGAATTGCAAAGCGTATCGCCAAAAAAGATGAGAAGACCTTAAAGCTCTACGGCGGACTTTACAGAGTTCCAAAAGAGACTCTCGAAAATTTCACAGACCCCATAGTTATCGTAAAATATTTCGCAGACGAATATCAGCGCGTAATGCAGCAGCTCGGCCTCTCAATCGACTGGAGACGCAGATTCATAACAATTGACCCGCAGTACTCCAAGTTTATCGAATGGCAGTACTCGCACATTTACGGTCAGGGCAAAGTTCAGAAAGGAGAATACCCCGTAAGATACTGCCCGAACTGTGACCAGCCTGTCGGAGACCACGACTTACTTGACGGAGCAGACGCAGAAATCATGCACTTTGTCTTTGTGATGTATCAGTTCGGCGAATTCCAGATTCCCTGCGCAACACTCAGACCCGAAACAATTTTCGGTGTAACAAACCTCTGGGCAAATCCGGAAGTAACTTATCTGAAAGCAGAAGTTGACGGCAAGAAATGGATTATATCATCCGAAGCCAAGAAAAAACTTGAGATGCAGAAGCACGAGGTTAAAGAACTCGGAACAATCTCGGGTAAAGACCTTGTGGACAAAAAAGTTGTCAACATCTACACGGGAAAAGAAGTTCCAATTCTCCCC
>JAUNXW010000084.1 GCA_030539595.1 Methanocorpusculum sp.
CAGTCGGATAAAGTTTTTCTGTGCCGGTTACGTCATGATTGGACAACCTCTCAAAAATCAATCTCTTTGAGAACAAGGAATATAACAAAAGCCAGACATAAAAATATAGAACTATGGACAGATCACAAAAAAGGTTGCTGTTAATATCTCTTGCAATAAGCATAACAGTCCTGTTTGTGGTTCTTATAATTACATTCGACCCTGAAAAAACATTTGAAGCGCTTAGTCAGAGCAATTTATGGCTGATTCTCTTAGCGCTTGTAATGCATATTTTTTCGCTTCTCTTCTGGGCTCTGCGCATAAAATTAATGTGCAAATCTCTTGGATACAAAGTAGGTTTAGGTCATTCGTTTAATCTGGTACTCTCAAATAATTTTGTTGCCGCAGTAACCCCATCACAAATCGGCGGAGAGCCTGTAAGAATTTATGAAATACACAAAGCCGGTGTTCCAACAGGCGACGCAACCGCGGTTGTAATAATGGAGCGCGTCTTTGACGGAATAATCTTAATTGCCGCAACCGCAGTCTCAATAATTCTTATAGGTCTTGTCTTCACATATGTTGACTTGCCCGAAGGCTGGATAATTACCGCATACATTGCAGCAGCCGTATTTGCGGCGCTTTTGGTTCTCTTCTTCGTCATATCCAAAAACAGAAACCTTGCGCTTGCAATTACAAGAAAAGTTTACGGGCTGTTCATACGCAAAAAGTCACCTGAGGTCAAAGCCGAAAAAATTGCCGTGTTAAATGTCCACATAGACAAATTCTATGAAACCTTAAACCACTTCACAGGAAAATCAAAATCCGGAATGGCATACGGAATAATTTTTTCGGCTCTTTACTGGATAAACGAATTCATAATCCCATTCGTAATCTTCGTCGGTCTGGGTGTTGAACCCACAATAGAAAATTTCGTTCTCTCATTCATCTTCCAGATAATGATATGCGTAATTATGATGATACCGTTAACACCCGGCGGCGCGGGAATTGCTGAGGTTTCATGGGCAGGATTTTACGCGCTGATTCTTCCGGCGTCTCTTATCGGAATATTTGTATTAATCTCGAGACTAATCTTTTACTACTTTAATCTGGGTGTGGGATTTGTCGCAAGCATACTTATTGTAAGACGGGAAGCTAAATCAAAGGAAAAATAAATGGAAGCCAAGAACAAAAAACTCTTCTGGATATCAATAGGTTTATCACTTGTCGTTTTAATCATCGTAGTGATTCTGACATTTGATGAAAAGACAATTGAGGCGTTTGAAAATCTGAACCCGATTTATATCCTGTTTGCATTCCTCATTCATCTTGCGGCTCTTTGTCTTTGGGGAGCAAGAATTTTAGTTCTCTGCAAATCTCTTGGATACAAAGTTCCTCTTCGGCACTGCATAAATATGGCAGCAGCGGGTCAGCTTCTCGCATCTATTACTCCATCAAGTATCGGCGGAGAACCTGTAAGAATTCATGAACTCTACAAAGCAAAACTGCCTATAGCAGATGCAACAGCTGTGGTTGTTGTTGAAAGACTTCTTGAAGGTGTTCTTCTTGTTATTGGAGTAATTGTTGGAATGACAGCATTCTCACTGATTTACAGCAACGGAGAAGTCCCAAAAGAATTAATTACAGCAGCATGGATTGGAACTGCATTTTTTGCACTGCTGTTGTTAGGCATATTCCTGATTCTCAGAAAGCCAAATACTATTAAAAAAATCGGTCTGTGGATTTCAAAATTCTTTACCAAAAAGATGAGCGAAGAAAGAAAAGAAAAAATCAATGCCGCAGTAATTGATGGTGTCGACAGATTCTACGGTACATTCAGACATTTCGCGGGAAAAGCAAAATTCGGATTAATCATAGCTTTCATTCTATCTTTTTGTTTCTGGGGATGCGAATACGCTGTTGCTTCAATTATTATGGTCGGGCTTGGATATCCGCCCAACATTCTTCTATCAGTTATCTTCCAGTTAATTATTGCTGTAATTCTAATGATACCTCTTACACCCGGTTCTGCCGGATTTGCTGAAATCTGCTATGTGGGATTTTACTCTCTGATTATTCCAACGTCTGTAATAGGACTTTTTGTAGTTCTTCAGAGGATGATTCTATACTATTCAAATATCATAATCGGCTCAATTGCGAGTTTCATAATTGTGAAGCGTGAAGCCTCAAACAAAAAAGTGATTACCGATGAATGAAATTTCTCTTTTTGACAGGTTTCATTATTCTCTCACAAAAAATAAACGAACCGAAGATTTTTACAGACTGCTCTATGAAAAAATCAGAGACAGATATTTTTCAAAAAAAGAAAACTGTCTTGTTATCAAAGATTTGAAACTGCCCGTTCTATCAAATTCGGCAAAACCGACACGCGAAGAGGCTTACATTGCAATGGAAATTGCAGACATTTTATTCCCCGCAAAACTTTCGCGCTATCATTTTTGTGACGAAGGTCCTTATGAGTGGGGTGACGTTTTTATTTCCGAAGGGGACACGGTTTTTGACTGCGGGGCAAACATAGGTATTTTTTCAATTCTTGCGGCTTCAAAGGGAGCTGAGGTTTATGCGTTTGAACCAATATTCGGCGCAAGAAAAATACTCAGAACAACTCTTGAGCTGAATCCGGAATTCTCAAAACAAATTCATATTGTGCCTTATGCACTCGCCGATGTCGAAGAAAAAGCCGAGTTCAAAGTTTTAGACAACACTTATGTCGGCTCTTCGATGGTTTTAATGAATCAGATTGGTCACACAGAAATCTCAGATGTGACAACGGTAGATATCTTTGCGGAAAAAAATAATCTGCATGTGGATTTTATCAAAGCAGATATTGAAGGCGCTGAAAGAAAAATGCTTGAAGGTGCTCAAAAAACTCTTTCACGCAACTCACCGAAAATTTCAATATGCAAATATCATCTTGCGGATGACCCTCAGGTTTTGAAAAGTCTGATTCTCAAAGCAAACAAGGATTATGTCCTTACAGAAAAGTGGAAAAAAATTTACGGTGCGGTTACTCGCCGCTGATGTCTTCGTCCATATCTTCTTTGGGCTGGGGAAGAATCATTTTGATTTTCAGAATCTGTCGGTTCTTCATTTTTGTAACGATGAGGGTTACATCGTTTAGGGTTATACTTTCTCCAAGCCTTGGGATGTGACCGACATTTGAAAATACCAGTCCGCCGACAGTTTCATAGTTTCCGGGGTCTTCGGGCAGAGGGATTCCAAAACGCTCGTTAAGCTGTGCAACTCTTGTCTGTGCGTCAAGCATATAGAGCCCCTGACCGATTTCAATAATGTCTGAGACTTCATCTCCGTCGGATTCATCCATGATGTCTCCGACAAGTTCTTCCAGAATGTCTTCAAATGTTACGACGCCTGAAAATCCGCCGAATTCATCAAGGACAATTGCCATGTGAACACGTCTTACCTGAAGCTCGCGAAGAAGGTCGTCGATTTTTTTGGATTCGGGAACAAAGTATGCATCAATCATAATTGTCCTGACGGTCGCCTTTTTGTTTGTTGATGTGTATGCGTTGAAGAGGTCTTTGAAATTCAGTGTTCCGACAATGTTGTCAGTGAATTCATGAAATACGGGAACACGCGAGAATCCTGTATTTTTTATACTTTCAACAGCTTCTTCTATTGTTGTTGTGTCCTCTATTACAATTACATCCGGACGAGGTGTCATAATTTCTTTGGCGGTTGTGTCGTTGAATCTGAGGACAGAGTAAATCATTTCTTTTTCGTCCTCTTCCAAAGCGCCTTCCATTTCACCGACGTCAATCCATTCGCGGATTTCATCTTCTGTTATTGCAGGAGCGGCAATTTCTTCTTCTGTCTTTCCGCGGTTTTTGATTTTATCAAATATCCAGAAGAACGGAGACAGCACTGTTGTTAAGAAGTAAATGGGAGTTGAGACAAGCAGCGCCACTTTTTCCTGATGATGATTGCTGTATGTCTTTGGTCCTATTTCGCCGAAGATGAGAAGCATTAATGTTACAATTCCTGTTGCAATGGCAACTCCGGCGTCTCCGAATATGTCAAGGGCTACTGCGGTTGCAAGGGCTGATGCTCCGACGTTTGCGATGTTGTTTCCGATTAATATTGTAATCAGGAAGTGGTCTGATTTATTTTTTAATTTTTCAAGTCTTTTGCCGCGCTTACCTGATTCGGCAAGGGCTTTTACTTTTGCTCGGTTTATTCCAACGAGAGCGACCTCGGAGGCTGAGAAAAATGCTGAGAATATCAGCAGAATTACAAAAATGACGATGTTGATGTACTGTATCATATAATCCACGCCGCATTAGCGGCAAATCTATTTTTTGGGTGTTCGTTCTTTGTCATACTAAGATGTCTATATGTATATATAACTATAGTTTCTTAAATGCATCGCAGAAATGAGGTCTGGAGGGTAGTTTATCCAATCATTATGTGAATCCGTTCGAGAGCCTCGAATTACAAATTTTGTTACTGTATAATTTATATTAACAAAAAACTCAATAATCAATATCGGGGCTGTACATGGAAAACACAAATATACTTAAAATAAAATCCGCACAAAAAGACACGGAAGAAATCTGTATCTCAAAAGAAGTGGAGGGTATAGCATCATATGCATTTAAAAATCTTAAGTCACTCAAGAAAGTTACATTTGAAAACGGCAGCAATCTTAAAGAAATAGGAAATGAAGCATTTATGGACTGTTGGTCACTTGAAAGCATAAGTCTCCCCCAGTCTTTAAAACACATAGGAGACTATGCATTTGCATCATGTGACGGTCTTTGTGAGGTTGAAATTCCCGAAGGAGTTATATCAATAGGTAAAGGGGCATTTTTAGGATGCGGCAGTCTTAAAGAAATAAGATTTCCAAATAGCCTGAAAAAAATATCAAAGTCAGCATTTGCGCAATGTTTTGATTTGAAATATGCCGAGTTTGCCGGAGACATAAAAATAATAGAAGACAAATGCTTTTCAAAATGTGAGAATTTAATTGAGGTTGATTTTCACGGCTCAGTTAAAAAAATCGGCAAAAAAGCATTCAGCGGCTGCAGAAATCTTGAAATAGTGTTTTCACTTTCGGATACTAAAAAAATAGGTAAGAAAGCATTTGCAAATTGTCAGTCTCTTTCATCTCTTTATCTTCCGGAAACTCTTGAAGAAATCGGTGTTTCCGCATTTTCGGGCAGCGGAATTAAATCGATTGATTTGCCTGATTCTGTTAAAAATATCGGATATGCCGCATTTTACAATTGCAAACTCTTGAAACGCGTTTCATTGCCGTGTGATTTATACTGCATACCAGCTGAGTGTTTTTACGGATGTTTAAATCTTGAATCTGTGAGATTTTCCGCAGGTCTGAACTGTATCTGTTATTCTGCATTCTGCAGCTGTATTTCTTTGAAAACAGTTCGCCTGCCTTCAGGGCTGAAAGAGATTCACCGTAATGTTTTTGAAGGATGCTGCCGGCTTAAGTCGGTATTTATGCCTGAAGATTTGGATATTCTGGATGATTGGGCTTTTATTAATATTCATCCGAATTATTACAATATTGACGGATTAAAAATACATCTCAGAAATCAGTGTGATGAATACCCTGAAGAAAGACCTGAAAAGATTGTTATCGGCAGATACAGCCTGAAGCATGAGTTAAAGCTGATTGATATGATTTATTTGGAATTGAGGCAGCTGCGTGAGTCACATAATTATCTTTGCAGGGTTTTTGATTACGGTACTAAGACTGTTATGATGTATCCAAACGAGTTATCTTTGATTAAAAGTTCTATGGAGATGTTTGTTGATTCAGCTGAAGCTGTGATGAATCCTGAACTTTTCTTAAGCGATGCAGCTATTTTTTCTGTTAAGAATGATTTGAATTCGCTTGAGTTAATACTGCCCGAATTTTACAAAAAGTATGATGAAGATTCGTCGGCAAAGATTTGGGAGTCTGTGTCTGATGTATTTTCAATTATTGACAGGGTGTATAATGTGCTTTCAGATATTGATTCGGATATGTATGAGAGATACAGAGGGCTTGAGTTTGTTGTTCGCGGAAGAATGAGATTTATGGGAAGGAGATTTTGCGGGAGAAGGGTTGGTGGTTTCTGAACGAATAATATGTTGATTATTGTGAGATGGCAAATAAGTGATTTTTAGTTATTCACAAATTTATAACTATTTCAACTGCCTGACAACGTCTCCCGAAAGAAACAGCGGAAGAGAAATAAATTTTCCGAACTCATCGGAAACAGAACCCTTATTTTTAAGACTGAATCTCACGGCATATTTCGGTGAAAACCTCTCACGGTAAACTTTCAGACTTTTTGAAGCAGTGTGAATCCCTGCCTTAACTTCTATGGGAACAACATTTGAACCATCCTGAATAACAAACTCAATTTCTGCCGTGTTTCCCGAACTCCAGTAAAACGGAACATCACCTGTTGATGAAACAAGTTCAGTCAGAACAAAATTTTCTGTAACAGCTCCGCGGATAAATGAAAAACTCACATCATCAGAAAAAAATTCTTCAATCGGGAAACGGCTCATCAATCTCAATAAACCGACATCACAGAGATATACCTTAAATGAAGAGATGTCCGCGGGAGATGAAAGCGGAATATACGGTTTTTCAATCAGGTTTATTTTATATACAAGTCCCGCACTCACAAGCCATTCCAAAGCGTCACTTAGGTTTCTTGACCTTCCGCCTTTAACAACCTTAGAGTAAACAAATTTTTTATTTTCTTTTGCAAGCTGATAGGGTATTGATTTCCATATTGCAGAGAGTTTCGGGAAATCCGATGAGGGAGCGTGTTTTGCAAAATCAAGTTCGTAACTTTTGAGAATGTCACTCAAAACCGCATCAGTTTTTTCTGTGTCATGAGTATTTACCCATGTAAGAACTGCCTCGGGCATTCCTCCGACTAATATATAATCACGATAATAACCTTTAATTTCGCCAAAGAGCGCCGGAGATATTTTTTCATCTTCCGGCAGTTCTTTTAAGTAGTTATATAGATATTCCTGACCGCACGCCAAGAGAAATTCTGAAAAGTCCATAGGGTAAAGTGTGAGGAAGTTTACTTTTCCGACCGGAAACGAGAGAGGTTTTGCAAGAGCTATTCCGAGAAGAGAGCCGGCACACATTATATTAAGGCGCGGCATATTTTCATAGAAATAATTCAGGGATGTCAGCGCCTGAGGGCAGAATTGTATTCCATCGAAGATGACTGCGGTTTTTTCTATATCCACTGCTTTGTGTCTGAGCTG
>JAUNXW010000085.1 GCA_030539595.1 Methanocorpusculum sp.
ATAAGCGAGGTTGCTTCTATCGGTATCGGCTGAGTAATCCAGAAGATGACCATCATTAAAGTAATTGCTGCTGTAATTCTGGCGGCTTCGGGCAATACGTCAGTCGGTATAGGAGCAATCAGCATTAACACAAATGCTGCCAATCCCGCAATCAACCCATAACCCTTTTTCATAACTGTAAATATTTGGGCTATTGGTTTATGAGTGTTGCTTTTCCGTGTTCTGCACAAGTCTGCCCAATTGTAAAAAAAATCTATTGGACAAGATATTGTCTAAGTTTTCTGCTGTTGTGCGGGTGTAACAAAAAACGTCTATATATCAAGTCTGTCCAATAGCGTAACTCCTATTAAATTAATTTGAATATCAGATTCCACTATTGGAGAGGCTCGAAAAAGATAAAATCATATATTTTCTTCTTCCCATTTTCTTAAAACAGTCAGTTGTTCCGGTGTATGAAACCAGTGTTCACCGTTTTCCATCACACTCAATTTACAGTTGAATCGTTTTACAAATTCATCGACAGTAAAGCGCTCGGTGAGGTTGTCGCATCCTGCGTAAAGAATTGAGGTTGGATGATTCCATTTAACCGGATGCTCTTTTGCGTAGAGATAATATTTCCACGAGAGAGTTTCGCCGAACTCTGTTTGAATAATTTTTTCGGATTTGAGTTTTTCTTCGGAGACGTCAGCATAGCTCATCATTTTTAGAATAAGTTTGTTCATATCAAGAATCGGTGAGACAAAAAGACAGTTTGAAAGATTTTCTTCCGATAACGCAAGCATTGAAAACCATGCTCCTATGCTGTTTGCTCTGAGTGCGATATTATTCCAGTTCTCTTTTGCAAACTCCATAACTTTTATCAGTTCGAAAACTGCATTCCACGGGTAAAAGGTGTCGAACTCATTTTTTCTTTCCCCATGTTCAGGCAAGTCTATTCCGAGAACCTGATAGCCTTTGGGGCAGGCAATTTCAGCGAAGGCTTTTGCCTCTTCCTTGCTGCCTGATTTTCCGTGAACAAAGATGTAGATTTTGTCTGATTTTTCTCCAAGAAGAATCGCTGGTATATTGCCTATATTGAATTTTGTTATTGACATGCGTAATTATATTTATTCTGATTACTTTTTAGATTATTTCTTAGTGTTTTTCGTGATGTACTCCGCACTTAAAAATATCCATACAACAATTATATAAAAAAAGAACTCTCAAAAAAGCAAAAAAATTATTCGGATTTTTCTTCCTTCTTATCCTCAGGAACTTTACCTAGTCTTTCGGGAAGAATTTTATTCAACACAATTCCGATAACCGCTGCAAGAGCATATCCCTGAAGGAACATTCCCGCGTCTGCATTGATTGGGATTGTCATACCGCCGATTGCCACAACAAGCATAATTGCCGCAATAAAGACGTTCCTCTGATTCTTGAAATCTACTTTGTTTTCAACAAGGTTTCTCAGTCCTACGCTTGCAATCATACCGAAGAGAATAATACACATACCTCCGATTACAGCACTCGGAATTGAATTAATGAATCCGGAGACATATCCGACAAAGCTGATGATGATTGCAAAGATTGCCGCAATCAGGAGAGTGACAGGGTTGTAGTTTCTTGTTGCCGCAAGAACACCTGTGTTTTCCGAATATGTTGTGTTTGCCGGACCTCCAAGAAATCCTGCGACAATTGATGCAAGACCGTCTCCGAGAAGTGTTCTGTGAAGTCCCGGGTCTTTGAAAAAGTCTTTTCCTACAACAGCACCGTTTGCTGTGATGTCTCCTATGTGTTCAACGAATGTGACAATTGCAATAGGGGCAACGATTAAAATTGCCGAAAGGCTGAACTTCGGAAGGAAGAAACCGGGGACGGTGATAAGTGATGCCGATGTGATTGATGAATAACTTAAACCAACATCAATACCCGACGCAGTAAGAATCATACAAAGGATGTATCCTGCCGCAATTCCGAAAATCAGCGGAATCATTTTTACAAATCCCTTGCCGAGCAAAGATACAACAATAACCGTTGCGATTACTACAGCTCCGATTAACCAGTCAATCGGTGTTGAGAAGTATCCTATTGCGGTAGGTGCAAGCATCAAACCGATGATTACAACCATAGGACCTGTAACAATCGGCGGGAAGAAACTTCTTACACGGTCTGCGCCGAAAATCATTACAATTGCTGAAAGAATCAGGTAAACAAGTCCTGCGATTACAATGCCGCCTGTTGCATAAGGCAGTGCGGCAAGATAGTCGGGGTTGCTGATTAATGCTCTGCCGTAGTCGCTGAACATCATCGTGATTGCGTTATACCCTTGCGCCGCATATTCTTCCGTGAAGTTTCCGCTCAGGTTTGCGGAACTCGCTGCGGCTAAAACTATTGCCGCAATAAACGCAAAACTTGAACCGAGAAAAACAGGGACTTTGCCTTTTGTTACAATGAAGAAAATTATTGTTCCGATACCTGCACAGAAAAGAGATACCGATACCGGCAAACCCGTTAAAAGAGGGACGAGAACTGTTGATCCAAACATTGCAAAGACGTGCTGAATGCCGAGTGTTGTCAGTTTTCCCCCTTCTTTTATTTTTTGCGAATTCATAGACACCATTTAAAATTCCTAATTTATTTCAACCTGAAAGTATTTATTGTATAAGATTTGTGCGGGCGGATAACAATCTATTAGTATGGTCAGGTCTTATATTTTTTAGAAAAAATCGGGTTTTATTATGAGTATTCTCCATATTGTTAATCATCCGCTGATTCAGCATAAACTTACTATTATGCGGAATAAAGATACGGGGTCTAAGGATTTCCGTGAGCTTCTGAATGAGATTTCAATGCTTATGGGTTATGAGGTTACTAAAAATCTTGCAACCGTTGATGTGAGTGTTATGACACCTATCTGCGAGACGAAGAAACCTTTCCTTGCAACCGATAAAATAGCGGTTGTTCCGATATTACGCGCAGGTCTTGGTATGACGGACGGTCTTTTGAAGTTGATTCCTTTTGCGAAAGTGGGACATATCGGTCTTTATCGTGATGAGACTACTCATGAACCTGTTGAATATTACTGCAAACTCCCTACGGGAATTGAGGATTTTGTTGTTATTGTTGTTGATCCTATGCTTGCAACCGGCGGCAGTTCTTCGTCTGCTCTGACTTTTTTGAAACTGAGGGGGGTAAAAGACGTCCGTCTTATGTGTCTTGTTGCAGCACCCGAAGGTATTTCTTATGTTCAGAAGTATCATCCGGATGTGGATATTTACGTTGCAGCAGTTGATGAGAAGCTCAATCAGGACAAATATATTGTTCCGGGTCTCGGAGATGCGGGTGACCGAATCTTCGGAACTAAATAATATTTTTTCAAAAAATGTGTTTATTTGGGTTGGTGGATTAATCGATTAAGGGCGGTTAGTTTTCAGACTTATCTTTGACCATCCAGGTTGTGCTGTTTGAATAACTCCAGCGGGAGATTTCAAGCTCGTCACATATATCCGAGAGGATAGCAAGATTGGTTCCGACTTCCTTTGAGGACAGACCTAAATCTTTGGCAATATATTTCGCCTTGAAGAACTTCCCGCCTTTTGCGACACCTGCCTTAAGGTATCCGAGAATTTTAGACTGGGTTTCGTTGTATCTTTCAAGTATGGTTTTGGGTTCTGTCATTTTGACTTACCTCACGTAAATATTATCCTTTCGACAATATAAATGTATCGTTACCTTTCGTGGTTCTGAATAATCGGCGGTCTGATTGAATTCAGACCGTGTTTGCCGGAAATTCCGATATCTTCTCAATCATTTTTGCGATTACTTCAGACCTCATGCCTTCCACAAACTTGATACTGCCGACAACGAGATGTCCTCCGCCCGAAATTCCTGCGCCCGGCATCTCATCGCGCATCGAACGAACCATCTGCGGGATGTTCATTAAAACACCGCGTGAACGGATAACCGCAAAGTCAGGTCCGAGACCGAGAGTAACCACAGGCTCTCCGACATATTTTTTGCATAATATGTCGTGCACTTCGCCCGAAGATTTTCCCGGCGGCGGGAAAGTAAATCTGTGTGCAAGCATTTCCACATCCGCGAGGAATAAGTTTGCGCCCGATGACAATTTCTGTGCAGTAACATGAGGCATCATTGTGTTCATCTGGTCTTCGATTGCCGCGTTTGATTCGCTCACCAAAAGATCGACGAGTTTGCTGTGGCGCTCCGGGGAATTGTTAAGATTGAGAATATCTTTTACAATCTCTCGTCCGTCGTTGAATCTCAGCCAGAACTGTTCATAGTCAAGAGCAATACCAATACTCCTGCAGTCTTCCTGAGTGTAATTGGCTTCAATAAGTTTAAGATAAGACTGCAGTTCCGGCGCTTCGCTGCGGTCTGCAATACCCGCGACTGCCGGGAAATGAAGAATTCTTGATTCAACCGACGGATTGATTAATCTCGCAATTTCAGTTCCAAGCATACCCGCAGTTACTCCGAAATCTCCTCCGACGTGATACGGGTTGACGTGAGCGATTAAATATTTATCAATGGTGTCATCAGGATGGTGGTGGTCTGCAACAGCGACATCCAAATTATAAACGTCGGTCATCTTGTATGACGGCATGTCTTCTTCGGTTGAACCGTTATCCATTAAAAGAATCAGCGGCAGTTTCTGACCGAAACGGACGTTATCCTTGAGCATCATATCAAGGTCGCGTGTGACATCCTCAATCTCATAGAACGGAGCTTTTGAAGGCGAGCGTCTGAAAAGGAAATTATCCATATCGGGGTCTCCTCCCGCGTCTTTTATTAACTGAATAACTGCGGTTTCAACGGATACAGCCGCGCAGATACCGTCAGCGTCGGCGTGATGTCTGAGAATAATCGGCTGCTGAGTAAACACTGCGCGGCGGATAATTTTTGCGAGCTTGCGCATCTCAGGCCAGAGCGCATTTATTACTTCGCTTTCGATTAACGGTTTTACATCATCGGAAGGTTCTGCTCGTGCTTCAAGAGCCTTGTTGATTCTTGCGCGGACATTGTCTGCTTCTTCTCCTCTTAGAACCTGCATATTTGAGACTTCAATCTGAAGCTGATTGTTTCTCTTGTTGGCTTCTCCGAAAACCCGGACAATGTCTCCTAAGTTGACTTCTGGATATGAACGAACGCCCGCTTCGGTAAAAGCCGCAGCATCCTCAACGCCCGAATCGTCACAGATTGTAAAAATGGTCGGTCCGGATGTCTGTTTAATCTGAACAACATCAGCCTCTATTGTAACGTTTCTGCCTATCTTGCTTCTTAAGTCATCAAGACGCGAGAGAGTAATCTTTTTTGCAACAAGTTTGGTTTCGTAACTTCCTTCCGGAAGTTCAACTTCGCGCAGGTCGATGTTTCCGTTCGGTCTAATCTGATTTACGAGAACCAGAATATTATCGCGTTCCTTTCTCTCTGTCTTTACGTTGCTCTTGTGAAGGAGACCTTTTGTTTTGTCGTTGAGATTTACGAATGTTCCAAATGTTGCAAATCCCTGAACTTTACCCATGTAGATGTTCCCTTCAACAATGTCGTCGACATCACATCCCGGACCTAATCTGTATACTGTTTCCGTCATTTAATAATTATTCCTCTAAATATTCTTCAAGTTCGTCGGTATCTGCACCGCAGAGACCGTAGAGTTTTTCTTCTCCGTCACGTCTGCCTCTTGAAACCAAAAGGTCGCCTTCATGCAGAACAACGTTTCTTCCGGGGCGGTAGAGCCATTTGTTCTGATGCTTGAGTGCGAAAATTACCATACCTGTAACTGTTCCGACGTGGGATTCCGCAAGAGATTTTCCTGCAAGCGTTGAGCCTTTATGGACAATGACCCATGAGATTACTTCATCGGATTCCCTTACAATTCTTTTGATGATTGGGGGGACTTCTATCTCTCTTAACACTACGTCGGCAATTGAACACGCAGCGTCCGAGATTGATTCGGCAAACGATGACATGTATAACATACCGCGAAGACTGCTTACGTCTTCGGTGCGCTTGGCTGCTTCAAGCGTCCACAAATCAAGTTTAAGCCTCATTTCGTCGAGTTCTTCTTCAAGAGCCGCGACTTCGTTGGCTAAGTCCATGTTTTCGTGGAGCAGAGCGGTGTAGGCAAGACCTACGGAGAGTTCGCTGATGTTTTTCATTTCAATCATCAGGGCTGCGGCTCTGTCAAGGTCGCTGATTGGGACTGTGTTAAGTTCTACATCATTTGGAGCAGGCTGTCCGGCAAGTTCGCAGAGCATTCCAAGACCGTATTCGGGTCCGCGTCCGACCAGGACATCTCCTGCGCGAAGGACTGTGTTTTTGTCCGGGTCGTATATGCGGTGATGCATTCTGCGAATCAGAATGATTCTGATGCCTGTGACCGACTGAAGTTTTATGTCGCCGAGTCTTGCTCCGTCGAGTTTGCTTTTGGGAGCAACGACCGAGCGGTGTGTTGCTTCTTCCGCATCCGGAAGGGCTTTTCTTAAATTCGGCGGGAACGAGACATGGCGCATGATGTTTTTGGCGATGTCTGCTGCGTGGTTTGAGATGCGTTCGGATGCTTCGGCAAGTTGAAGAAGTCCGCTCATCGGTTCTGTTTCGTCGATGTGGCGCACACTCATCATACTTGTGATGCGTGCCTGATAAACCAGGTCGTTCATCCGTTCTTCAAGTTCTATTACTTCGTCGGCAATTGCACTGCTTTCGAAAAGCACTGCAGAGTATGCCAAATCAACCATGAGTTCCGAAATGTCTTTCATTTCGACCAATACATCTTTGAGGTTGATTGGTTGGTAGTCTCTGTCCATAATGTATGTGAATATTTATGGGTTTTATGAATACTTAATTAATGGTGTCTTGATAAAAGATTTTGTTCAATTGCGGTAAAATCAGTTGCACATGAATTTGAGGTTGTTCTACTGTTGGGTTTTGAAATTATGCTGCGGGACACCGCTGCAAGTTGAAGACTTGCTCAAGCCTTAGTCTAAATAAAACTAATCAATAAAAGTTAGCGAAGTAATGGATTGTACATACTCTAAAAAAAGAGATTGATTTTTTTATGCCGCAGGTGCGGTTGCGTTGTTACCGAAGATTATGTAGTTGTCAAAGTTGAATAGGCTGAGGAAAAGTTTTACAAATTCCTGAATTATGCCTATGGGATTTGGTATGATTGATGTTGTGTTGGTTGGTTTTGTATCTGTTTCTTCGTTGGATTTGGTGACAATAGTTTCAACAGCTGAAACACTTGTATCTTTTGC
>JAUNXW010000086.1 GCA_030539595.1 Methanocorpusculum sp.
TGAGAATCATCCATTGTTTCAAGAGTATTTTTACCGAAAACAACAGCCCATATTTTTCCGATTGTTCCGAAGAATGTATTTGTCTGCGCAGGATTTTCTGTTCCGCAGTAAACATATCCGCGTTTTGTGCTTGCAACTGTTCTTTTTTCCCTGAGATTTTCAATGAGGTCATCCGCGGTTTTACCGAAATATTTTCTGTCGCGTACTGAATTATACGGAAGTTCAGAACAAGCGCACAACAAATGAGCAGATAAAATATAAGGGTTTTCAATTCCGAGAATCGCTTCTTCTGTCGGCAAGTCAAAAAACGAATCCGGATTTTTTACGTAATACTGGTCTATTGGGCTTTGTCCCGCAACAAAAGTAATTTCCGAATCCTGATATTTTCTCCCTGCTCTTCCTGCCTGCTGAAGAAATGAAGTCATTGAACCGGGGAAACCGCTGATAACAACCGAGTCAAGACCGCCTATATCAATTCCCACTTCAAGCGCATTTGTGCTGAATACGCCGGATACCTCTCCGTTTTTAAGATTTGCTTCTATCCTGCGTCTTTCATCAGGACGGTAACCGCCTCTGTATGAAGCAATGTTTCCGGCAATTTTGCTGTCCCTGCATTTTACCGCAGTGATTTCTGCAGTCGTTCTTGATTTTGTGAAACAGATTGTCTGACGTCCGGACTTTATATTTTCGCTAACTAAATTTGCCGCAGATGCTATACTTGTTTTGTTAGGGTCGTTGTAGATGCGAAATATTTTTTTGGCGTGAGGCGAGCCGTCGTTATTTATTTCATCAAACGATACCCCGCACAATGTTTCTGCAAAATTTACAGAGTTGCCGAGAGTAGCAGACGATAAAATAAATTGAGGATTTGCATCGTAATAATTACAGATTCTTCTGAGCCTGCGTATCAGAAGAGCTGTGTTTGAACCAAATACTCCTCTGTATTTATGAGCCTCATCAATTACGATAAATGAAAGGTTAGTAAAAAAGTCCCCCCACTTCGCACGGTACGGAAGAATCTGATGAAGCTCATACATATTGGTCAGAATAACCCGTGATGTTTCACGAATCGCTGACCTGTTCTCGGTTTTAGTATCTCCGTCATAAACCGCAGGCTTCGTTTTTGCATTAAGTTCAGAATCAATTTCTTTTATTGAAATTAACTGGTCACGTGTCAATGCTTTTGTCGGGTAGATGAATAATGCTCTTGCATCAGAATTTTTCATCAGGTTATCAAATATCGGCAGAGTATAACAGAGTGTTTTTCCAGAAGCGGTAGGAGTTGTGATAATTATATTTTTTCCATCACAAATCGCATCATATGCATCCGCCTGATGGTTGTAGAGTTTTATTTTTTTGGAATCCAGATAGTCGGATATTTTTTCGGAAAACGAGACCTGAGGTTTTCTGAATTCGGGCAATTTCGCGTCGTAAGTTTTTTCAAAAACAACAGCATCAGCCATAAATAAACTCCAGATGATGGTTTAAGAGGCGGGCAAGATTTGCAACATCCGCTTCGTTGTGTTCAACTATAGGTTCAAGAATATCAGCATTTTTTGTCCAGAGATATCTTTTGTAGTATACAGGAACTAAGTATCCTGGTAAATCCTCCTGACGCTTAAGCCCAAGCAGATAATTTTCTACAGTCCCAAGACAGCAGTTTGGCAAACTCTGTGAAAATATTTTTCGTGTCGGGTAAAGCAGATCAAAATGCATCTTAATCGATACGTTTCTTTCTCCGTAGTATGCAAGTCTTTCGTTGAGATAAGGGATATCAAAAGCCCTGCCGTTATAGGTGACCGCGTCTTTTTCTTTTTTGAAATGCTTAGCGGTCAGCATCAGTGCGGGCAGTTCTTCTTCTATATTTCTTAAAAGATACTGCGTGACTTTAAGTTCACTGCCGTCTAACTCCCCGCAACCAAATAGAATTATTGGAGAATGTCCCATCCCAAGTGTTTCTATATCGAAGAAAATATGATTCTCAGAGTTCTGTGCAGAAAATCCTAGAAGAAGCGGGTCGTTCCCTCTGTGAAACTCACGCATCATAGATGTGATTTCTTTGGGAGTTCCTTCAGAAATTATTTCTGCAGTCTCTTTTGCTGTTTCCTTGAACCTTGTATGTCTCAATTCCTGAATTGTGAGGATTCCTTTTTTCTTAAATTCTGCTGCTCTGACTTTTCCGATTCCCTGAATTATCGTTAAATCCTTCATCAGACGTTCACGAACTTTATCTTCGCTGATTTTGTAAGGAGTAATACTATGAACTGTTTCATATTTAAGACAGTCACCGTCAGGTGTGCTTACTTCTTCTCCGCCGAAGAAATCATCTTTTACTGCAGTTTCTCTTTTCAGAAAAACCGCGGGTGTAAAACCATTTGCCAGAGCCTGCATTTTTTTTAACAGATGATGTAGCTTGATTCCTGTGATACTAACGGAAATGAAGGTGTCTCTGAAGCAATCCAGCAGATTTTTGAAATCTGGTTTCTTCTGTCGATAACGGTGTACTCGGAAGCTCTCTTTGCAATTGATTCTAAGGCAATGCTTGTCATAAACAAAAATCAACGTTAGAGTATTTAAACCCCAAACCGCGCGGTGCGTTAATGCCCCTGTGGCGACAATGCCCTTTAAAATTCTTCGATTGTCAAATCAAAAAATATACGGGCTTTGATTTTTTTGGATTTTTGGATTTTCTCAAAAAAATAAAATTTTTGGATTGCCTAAAACAAGTCCCAAAATCTCTTGTGCGCACAAAAATAATGAGTCCACACAATAGGTTTTTCACGATTCAAAAACTTATAGTTTTCTCTGCTAAGGTCGTCCGCTTTCAGCGTCCAACCTGCATTCGCAAGTTTTCAACTTGATGCGCAAGCATTCTGTTTGCTAAGCTAAAGATGCTAAAGCATCTCACCTCAACTAAGAAACCCAAAGGTTTCCGCATCGGACAAGCTCTTTTTCGCGGATAGAAACCCTCAATCATTATATTGCATCCAGACAAAATATATTCAATAAATAATGCGCATCTTTGAAAAGTTTTTCAGACCGAAATCCAACGAGGCAAAAATAAACTTTGAGCTCGGGCTCGCATTATACAACGGCACAAATGTCAAGCGCGATATTGATGAAGCTATACGGTATTTTATAAAAGCGAGAGGCGGCGGAAATGCAAAAGCCGTGTATTATCTCGGTCTTTGCTCATTCAAAGGAGACGGAGTTAATCAGGACATTGAAAAAGCAGTGAAATACTGGATACGTGCCGCAAATCTCGGAGACGATGACGCGCAGTATCGCATGGGCTGCTGTTTTGATAAAGGAATCGGCGTTCAGAAAAGTTCAAATTCAGCTAAAAAATACTGGGAAAAATCCGCGAAACAGAAAAATCCCGATGCGATGTATTTCTTGGGATTTTATGAATATTACGGCATCTGCAAAGTTTCAAATGTTTCAAAGGCTGTTGTTTACTGGGAAGCGGCTGAAAAATATGATCAAAGAGATGCAATATTTCGGCTTGGGCTCTGTTATTTTTTGGGCAGCGGTGTTGAAAGAAATATTGAAGAGACTGTTTCATATTTTGAACGCGCCTCAGAACTCGGTCAAAGTTCCGCAAAATATATGCTCGGCAGAATGTATTTTGAAGGTTACTACAGCATATTGAGAAACGAATCAAGAGGCTGGCAGTTAATTTACGATGCTGCAAATTCAGGTGAAGTCGCGGCAAAAAAATATCTCGCAAATATTGAAAGAATCCGTCAAAATCCAATTCCGAGAATATCACCGTTTTCAGAAAATGATGACGGTGAAGATGAAATCTATGAAGTATAATATTAATACTCAGTTAATTCAGTCATTACGTGGATAAAAAATGGAAGAAAGAATTTTTCGTGAAATGCGCCGAAAGAGACAGCAGTTATCCGAAGATGAATGTATCATGATTTTGGAAAATTCAACTTCGGGAACTCTTGCCTTAATTGGAGACGGCGGATACCCTTATGCTGTTCCTCTGAGTTATGTTTACTCAAACGGGAAAATATTTTTCCACAGCGCATTAACGGGTCACAAAATTGACGCGGTCAAAAACAATGAAAAAGTCTCGTTCTGTGTAATTGACAAAGATGATATCAAGCCCGAAAAATTTACAACATACTACAGGAGCGTAATTATATTCGGTAAAGCCCGCATACTGAATAATGATACTGAAAAACGTGCTGCAATTGAACTCCTCACTGAAAAATACTCGCCGGACTTCAAAAAAGAAGGGGTTGAAGAAATTGAGCGTGAGTTTGATAAATTCTCCATGATTGAAATTTTAATCGAACATATTACAGGAAAACAGGGCAAAGAACTTGTTTCGAAGGAGAAACTATGATACATCTGGTTTATTGCGACGACAAAGCAAAAGCACTCGAAAAGATAACGGCAGGAGAAAAAACAATGGTAATTCGCGGCGCTGCGGGAAGGAAAATCCCTCACAGCAGAGTTTTTGAAGGCGAGACTCTTTATTTTATGAAAAAGGGAAGCGCTAAAATATCTGCGACCGCGACCGTTAAAAGTGTTCAGAATTATGTGAAGCTGACTGATGAAGAAATCAATAAAATCATTGAAGAGAATCAGAATAAACTCAGCCTGACGGACAAACAGAAAGAGTTCTGGCACAGAAAATGTCTCTGCCTTGTTGAGTTTGACAATGTAAAAGAGATTACTCCGCTTGACTTTGAAAAGCAGAGCAACATGGACGACTGGTTAATTCTTGATAAAATTGAAGATGTTGTTGTCGGTTCGTCCGTTAAGTTCAACTACGACAACGCGAAATTAAAATAAAAATGGCATCGGATAAAGAATATCTGGATTTCATTATTGAACAGCTTGAGGGTCTTGAGATTACTTACCGCAAAATGATGGGCGAATACATTATTTACTGCGGCGGAAAAATCATAGGCGGAGTCTATGACAACCGTTTTCTTGTAAAACCCACGGTCTCGGCTTTAAAACTTTTACCCAATCCCCATATAGAATCCCCATACTCAGGGGCAAAAGATATGATTGCGCCTGATGTTGATGACGGCGATTCATTAAAAATTCTTGTTAAATTAATTGCGGATGATATACAATGACAGATTTCATAACCCTTACAAAAGAAAATATTGAATCCGAGCACCTCTGCTGTGCAATTTCAGACAAAAAACATCAGTGCGGTGTGGATTTCAAGCGTGAATGGCTGAAAGACAGAATCTCAGAAGGTCATGTTTTCAGAAAACTTGATGCGAAAGGCAAAGTGTTCATAGAATATGCGTCGCTTGAAAAAGCATGGGTATCTGTTGATGGTGAGAATTATTTTTACATTTACTGTATGTGGGTATCTGGAAGTTTTAAAGATAAGGGATACGGAAAAGAGCTTCTTCAGTCGTGCATCGCAGACGCAAAATCACAGAAAAAATCAGGCATCTGCGTAATCAGTTCAAAAAAGAAAAAGCCTTTCCTTTCCGATAAAAAGTTCATGGAAAAATACGGCTTTACGGTTGTTGACGAGATTTCGGATTATGAACTGCTTGCTCTTTCTTTTGACGGGTCGCTCCCGCATTTTTCAGAAAGTGCCAAGAGGATGGAAACAACCGATAATGGTCTGACAATTTATTACAGCGCCCAGTGTCCTTTTGTTAAAAACTGCATAAAAGAAATTTCCGAGTTCTGCTCCTCAAATAACATCAGCCTGAATCTGATTTATGTAGATACTCCAAAAAAAGCAAAATCCGTTCCTTGCGTGTTCAATAACTGGGCGGTTTTTTATGACGGAAAATTTGTCACTCATCAGTTTCTGAATGAGAATATGCTGAAGAAAGTTCTGAAACTGTAATTTAAAATGAATGTTGATATAATCACGCTTGAGGAAAAAACCGTTTACGGTCTCTGGATGAATTCATCCGATAAGACAATCTCAAAAGATATTAAGTTACTTTCAGAAAAATACCGAAATGCACTTTCTGCGGAAAAATTAATTCCTTTCTTTGTTCTGTCAAGAAATTATTCAGAAGAGACCAAGGGGTTTGAACTTTTTGTCGGCAGCACAAAAGAGTGTGTTGACATGAGTAAATTGGTTCTGCCAAAAGGTGATTACGCAAAAATTACAGTTAAGCCCAAACTTGGATTTTTCTGGGGACTGTCTATTGGCGAGGCTAAAAGATATTTCTATCAACAATGGCTTCCGTCTTCATTGTTTAACGGGCTGAATATGGAATATGAATATCACAATGAGAAGACGCTTGGAAAACATCCGACAGCGGATATTATTTTTGCCGTTTCAAAAAAAGTGATTTAAAGCCCACGTATACATTTTTTGAGTTCAGCCGCAATTTTTTCAATATCCGCAAATGAAGGGTCATCTGTTCCGTTACGCACGAAACCGAAATCAGATGCCTTTAAAACAACAGTTGGATTAATCCCATCTTTTTCCAAACGCTTCAAAGGGCAGTCATTTTCACAGCCCTGAAGAACAACAATATCGGCATCATCCAAATCTATGAATTTAAGATTCTTCAAATCTCTGAAATTCATAGTCTCATCAATCATACCCGGATTTTTCTGATTAAAACTCGCCGCCGCTTTTTCTGCAAGTTTTCCGGTATTTGCGGGGCATGAACATGTAATCAAAGCAATCTCAGTCATTTAATTTTGAAACATCGGAAAGGAAATTCTCAATTACGTCGCGGGTAACGTGAGGCATAATCACAAATCTCAGATGTCCTGCGCGTGTGTGTGAAACTTTCCAGCCTTCCGGAATTTTTCCTGCCGTAAATGCTGCGACGTTCATCACAGGCTCTAAGATTTTTTTGTAACCGAATGCTTCCATACCATCAACAAGGCGTCTTGTATTTTCCATACAGCCGTCAACAACAGCCTGAAAACCTTCACGCCCGAGTAATTTAATTACAGCATAAGCTCCGGCAACATCCGCTCCGGGTCGAGTTCCCGCAAGTGTGCACTCTTTTTTTACAGTTAAGTAAGGAGTATCAACGTTGAGACATCCAAAATGTTCGGGCTCGCTTAACAGAAGACAACCGCAGGGGATGGAACTCATACCCATCTTATGCGGGTCAAGTGAAATAGCACTTACCCCTTCAACCGCAAAATCAAACGGCGCGGGATTTTTCAGGAAAGGAATAACAAAACCTCCAAAAGCCGCGTCGACATGGCAGTATGTATCATTTTCAAGGGCGATTTTTGCAACTGCGGGTAT
>JAUNXW010000223.1 GCA_030539595.1 Methanocorpusculum sp.
TCTTACAAGAGCTCTTGCTGCTGAGTGGGGTAAGGACGGTATTACTGTGAATTCTATTTGCCCGGGTTACTTTATTACTGAGCTGACTGAGGCTACACTTAAGTCAGACTGGTTTGCTGAGTATGCGAAGGGAGCGATTCCGCTTGGACGCTACGGTAAGGAGGGGGAGCTTGATACTACGGTTATTTATCTTGCGTCGCCGCTTTCGTCTTTTGTTAATGGTATGAATATTGCTGTTGACGGCGGATACACCTGTATTTGAACGGGTGTTTTTCTTTTTTTATTTTATCTAAATCATTCTATGCTGACAACTTCTGATGTGTTCACGCGTTATACACATCATAGTTTATCTGTTCAATATTTTTAAAATTTTATACACGTCTCTTTTGATCTGTATACTGCGCGAACAGTTCGCGTTTTATCTGTATAAATTTTTTAAAATCTTCGACAGGTATATTTACTTTCAGCGTCTATTATAGATTAATGGAATTTGACCCAAACACACCGCACAACTCTTTACCTTTCCTTCCCCCGGAAATAAATCTTGAAACCCCAAAAATACTGAAAGCCTGCATTTCTGCAAACACATCTCTTGCACTATTGCGGGAAGCCGCAAAATTAATCCCAAACCCCGACATCCTCATAAGCTCAATACCTCTCCTTGAAGCCGCGGCAAGTTCTGAAATCGAAAACATATTCACAACAAGCGAATCTCTATATCAGGCACTATCGGTAAAATCGGAAAACGTCGACCCCTCGACCAAAGAAGTCCTCAACTACAGAGCCGCACTATATGCGGGTTTCAACGCTTTGAAAACCGGCGGAAAAATAAACGAAGAAACAATAAACCTCGTATGCAGCACAATTCTTGGAACAAAAATTGAACGAAGAGATGTCGGCGTCTGTATAGGAAACGCATCGACAAGAGTTTACACGCCCCCAAACGACCCGTATGTGATTCAGGCACTCATTTCCCAGCTCGAAGAATACATCAACGGCGGAAACGAACCCGACCCGCTTGTCCGCTTAGCCCTCATTCATTACCAGTTTGAAGCGATACATCCGTTCGTCGACGGAAACGGAAGAACGGGCAGAATTTTAAACATACTCTACCTCGTATCCAAAAGACTTCTGGATATTCCGGTTCTGTATCTCAGCAGATACATTATAGAAAACAAATCAGAATATTACAGACTTCTTCGCGCTGTCACAGGAAACGGAGCGTTTGAAGACTGGATTGTTTTTATTCTCCGTGCGGTTAAAGAAACAGCCGACTGGACTTATTCAAGAGTTCACGCAGTCTACGACCTGATGAATGAAACAAGAAATTTGTGCCGCGAAAAACTTCCGAATCATATGTATTCCCATGAGCTTGTCGAAATTATTTTTCTTCAGCCTTACTGCAAACCGAAATATCTTATCGAGGCGGGTATAGGAAATCGTCAGACCGCGATGAAGTATCTTAAGGAGCTGGAAAATATCGGGGTTTTGAAGTCACAGAAGATTTCACGCGAGGTGGTTTACGTGAATACGGAACTTTATGAACTGCTGAGAGGGTGAATAACTTTCTGCGGTGCTGTCAGTTCTTCTTGCAGGCTAATATGCGGACAGCGAAATACGCGATGTACTGCATCGAAAAAAATTTAGTTCATCTTGAATCTATGTGGATACTGTGTATGCCCTTCTTGGGCATTAAGAAAAAAAGAAACCTCTATTCACGCTAATCTCGTCGCTTTAGTCCCTCCGCTAATCCAGTACTTCGCTAATTATTTAGATTGAGTTTTGTGCTTCGCTCCGTTTATACAGTACTTAGCTATTTTATTGATTAGTTTTATTTCGACTAACTTGGGGCTTCGCTCCGATAATCTCTCCGCTCAGCGTTGATAGGAATTT
>JAUNXW010000087.1 GCA_030539595.1 Methanocorpusculum sp.
AATCCAGCCGGTCGGAACTTCGTGATCAAGTGTTGCACTGCGGCGTGTCATTGTTCCTGTGTGCCAGTGGAACAGACAGCGTCCTGTTGTGAACACATACGGGTATTCATCATCCGGAACTTCTGCCGGCTCCTGCCATTCCGCAGGGAAGAATACTCCTAGACCGTCTGCTGTGAGGAACTTTTCTTTGTGGAGAATCGGTGTTCCCGGGTCTTCGGGTGTCTTGCACGGCCAGTGAAGTCCGTCGGGTGCTTCAAGTCTTGCATAGTTCATTCCGTGATACTGCGGAGTGAGTTCTGCCATTTCGTCGAAAATCTCTGAGTATGATTTCCAGTTGAACTGTTCTGCATATCCCATCTTTGCGGCAATCATTGAGATGATTCTCCAGTCATCGAGAGCCTCTCCGGGTGCGTCCTGAGCTTTTCTCCAGCGGATGACACGGCGTTCGGTGTTGGTCTGTGTTCCGTCACGCTCTGCAAAGCAGACGGCAGGAAGGATTACATCTGCGTAGTCGCAGGTTTCGTTGTAGAAGATATCCTGAACTACTAAGAATTCGAGGTTTTCGAATGCGGCTTTGACGTGGTTTAAGTCAGGGTCTGACAGAAGCGGGTTTTCTCCCATGATGTACATGCATTTGAGTTCGCCCGGGTTGTCGACAAGGACGTTCATCATGATGGTGACTTCGTATCCGTTCTGCATGGGTGCGATTCCGTCCGGGAATTTCCAGGCGTCTTCGAATTTTTTGTGTGCCGCAGGGTCGGTTACTTTCTGGTATCCGGAGAAGTTGACGGGAAGTGCTCCCATATCGCATGCACCCTGAACATTGTTCTGACCACGGAGCGGGTTAACTCCTGTTCCGGGTTTGCCGAGGTTTCCGCAGAGCATCTGGAGGTTTGCGGTTGCATGAACGTTGTCGACACCGACTGTGTGCTGAGTGATACCCATTGAGTAGATTAATGCACATCCTCCCGAGTTTGCAATCCAGTCGGCTGCCGTGTGAATGTCTTCGGCTTTTAGTCCGCAGATTTTTGCGACGTTTTCAAGTGAGTATTTGTCCTGCATTACGAGTTTTTTGAGTTCCTCGTATCCTTTTGTGCGTTTTTCAACGAACTCTTTGTCTTCCCATCCGTTTAAGATGATGTCGTGCATTAGTCCGTTTAAAAGAGCAACATCTGTTCCGGAGTGGAACTGTAAGAAGAGGTCTGCGGGGCTTGCGGTGATTGTGTTTCTCGGGTCGGCGTAGATGTATTTTGCACCGTTCTTCTTTGCCATTACTTCACGGCGTCCGATTAACGGGTGCTGTTCAAAGGTATTTGAGCCGATGATGAATACACATTTTGCGTCAGCTATATCCGGGATGCTGTTTGTCATTGCACCTGAACCGAATGAGCCGGCAAGTCCTGCAACGGTTGATGAGTGACATAGTCTTGCGCAGTGGTCAATGTGGTTAGTCTTGAAAACACCGCGGGCGAATTTCATCATTGCGTAGTTGTCTTCGTTTGAGACACGTGCAGATGATAAGGCACAGCGTTCCGACGGCTGATATTTTTTGAAATTTTCCGCGATAAATGATATTGCTTCGTCCCATGATGCAGGAACAAGTTCGCCGTTTTTGCGAATCAGCGGTGTTGTCAGTCTGTCTTTTGAGTTGATGAACTCATATGCATACATGCCTTTTGGGCATAGTTTTCCTTCGTTGACAGGGGAACGGGTGTAAGGGGATATTCCCACAACCTTTCCATCCTTTACAACAAGGTTGAATGAGCAGCCTGACCCGCAGTAAGGGCAGGAACTCTGGACATACTTTAGTTCTGTCATTCTTGTGTAAACCTCGTATAATATTAGGTTTGAATTGGGCTATATTAAGGCTCGTGCAGGTAAACTTATGTTAATTGATATTAACTTATGTTAGTTAACCCGATGCCCTCAAATTCCTCGAAAATACATTTATGATTTACAAATTCAATTTGTAATCTCTTTGTGATTTATCAGACATTTTTCGGGTTTTGCAGGGTTTTGAGAAAAACGCGCGGATTATATTCGGTTTTGATGATTATCGGTGGGTTGAGTGCGTGCAAATCAACGTAATTTAGGTTTAATTCTAAAAATAAGCTGAAATAACAGCACCCTTCAAAATTTAGCGTCTTTTGTTCAATGTTGGAATCTGTCCTATGATTTGTGAATCGTGAAAAATCCATTGGATAAGATTTGGATTATGAGATTGTTGTACTGTTGGACTTTGAAATTATGTTGCGAGACACCGAAAAGCACAAAAGATTGCACGAAAACACGAAAAATAAAAAAATATTCCTTTGACCTCTATCTTATTTTGACCAATACACACGAAAGTCACCAAAGATTATCGAAAAACACTAAAGATTGAGCGTGAATATATTCAGACTAAATTTTGCGAAATAAATCCACACTCAACCTTTAGTGTTTTTCGGTAATCTTTGGTGACTTTAGTGTGTATGGCCAGTCTAAAGATAGAGTGAACAAAATTTATCTCCTTTCGTGTTTTTGTGTAGATTTTCGTGCTTTTCGGTGTCTCGCAAAATAATTTAAAAATCAGATTTCATTATTGGACAATCTCGGCGTAGGAAAGTCTGACAGGATATGTTTTTTATACTTGTCCACTTAAAATTTAATAAATGACAGATTCGCTCCTAACCGACCGGCAGAAATTCATTCTGATGCGCCGTAAAGAGGGTCTCACGCAAAATGAGATTGCCCAATTACTGGACACGACGCGTTCCAATGTAACTCTCATAGAAAAGTCGGCAAAGAGCAACATTGCGCAGGCAAAGCAGGCTCTTGAATTTATTTACTCTCTTGAAGCAACATTAGTCTGCACTCTCTCAGAAGGCACTGACCTGAAAAACGAAATATTCATCGTCTTCAAAGCAGCCGCATCCCTAAACATAAAAATCCAATTTAAAGCCGGCGCACTCCTTAATTTTGTAACAACATCCGTGCCGGAGAAATTAAACGGCGATCTAATCATAGAGGACATCAATGTTTACCTGAACAACACCGGTGTGATTTACGTATACTAAACCCTTCCCCTCTGAAAGAGATGGGCAAATCTGCCTTAAAAACAAAAAAACACTTCTTATCGTGCTTTTTTGCGCGCGTTTGCATAAAACCCGTCCGCTTACCCGATTTTTCGGCACGATAAAATATTAAAATAATATACCAATTGGTTATCAAACAGTTTGCAGAATTTGTGACAGTAAACCCGATAACAAAACTTAAAAAAATAAAATAACCCGCATCAAAAACTCACCGCATTTTAAATAAACTGAGTTTATTAAATCAATTGAACCTTCGCAACCTATTTAACCGCCCGTCTGAAAATGTAAAATTGTATGAAAAAGCTATTACCCGTACTTGGGATACTGCTCATTCTCGCGGCAGTTGTAATTACCGCAGGATGCGTAGACTCAAATACAACACCAAAAGGTGAGCCTACAACACTCACAATCTCAACAACCACTTCGCTCTACGATACCGGTCTTTTAGACGCCGTTCAGGACTATTACCTCAAAACCTACAATGTAAACCTTAAAATTACATCACAGGGAACAGGCAAAGCCATTGCAACAGCCAAGAACGGTGATGCAGACGTCTTACTCGTCCACTCACCGAGCCAGGAAAAAACCTTCATCGATGAAGGATACGGAGTAAACCACAGAGGAGTTGCCTACAACTACTTCCTTATCGTCGGACCTGAAGCAGACCCGGCAAAAATTTCCGGAATGACACCCGAAGAAGGATTTAAGACACTCAACGAACTCGGACTCAAAAAGACCGAAGGAGTAGTTTTTGTCTCACGCGGTGACAACTCGGGAACACACTCAGCCGAGAAGAACATCTGGAAAGCAGCCGGATACAACTACTCAGCAGACATTCAGGGAAGCGGCGACTGGTATAAAGAAACAGGAGCAGGAATGGGAGACAGTCTCACAACAGCGGGACAGCTCAACGGCTACATCTTAACCGACGAAGCAACCTTCCTGACATACAAAAAGAACAACCCGTCAAGCCCGCTTGTTCCGGTAATTTCCGAAGGAAAATCCTTACTGAACAGATACACCGTAATGACCGTCAGCCCGGCAAAATTCCCGGACACCAATGTTAAAGATGCAACCGCCTTCACCAACTGGCTTATCTCCAAAGAAGGACAGAAATTCATCGGCGACTTCGGCAAAGAAACTTACGGAAAGTCACTGTTTACCCCGATGAGCACTGTAAAAGACAGTACTCTTCCTCCGTTCAACATTGACAGCACAACACCCGTAACTGTTCCGACTGCATAATCTTTATGCAGAATCAAACTTTTTTTATTTTAATAATTATAACGGATATATAACATGGGCGAGATAGCGGACGGATTCATTGAGGCGATTCAGCTCCTGATTACACTTGACCCGGAAGTTACCGAAATCGCTTTCCGAAGTTTATCGGTTTCGACAATTGCTACACTGATTGCCGCGGCAATTGCTATTCCTCTCGGCTCTCTGATTTACTTTTACGATTTTAAGGGCAAACGTGCCGTAATTAATTTGGTTCAGACCTTGTATGCAATGCCGACGGTTATTGTCGGTCTGCTGGTATATCTTCTGGTTTCATATTCCGGACCTTTGGGCTCATTGAGACTTTTATACACCACAAATGCGATGATTATCGCTCAGGTGATTCTTGTATCTCCCTTAATTATCGGATTCACTGTCGCAGCGCTGAACAGCCTTGACAAAGAGATGAAATATACCGTTCTTGCCCTGAATGCGAAAACCTCTCAGGCACTCAGGACACTTGTCCGCGAAGCAAAGTTTGCGATTTTATCCGCGGTTGTTCTGGCTTTCGGAAGAGCCATTGCAGAGGTCGGAGCGGTCATGATGGTCGGCGGAAACATCCGTCATTTCACAAGAACACTCACAACGGCAATTACCCTGAACACATCCATGGGAGAATTTTCAACCTCAATTGCTCTCGGAATTATTCTTCTTGCAATAGCTTTGATTGTAAATCTCGGCGTCAATGTTTTGCAGCATTACAACGGAGGAGTAAAAGATGACTGAAAACATCATCGAAGCGGTGAATATTTCAAAAACTTACGGTAAAAAGACAGTTATAAAACCGCTGAATTTATCCGTCAGGAAGGGTGAGATTCTCGCGGTTATAGGTCCGTCGGGTGCGGGAAAAAGCACTCTTATTCGGATGCTTGACGGAATTGAGCCGATGAGTTCCGGAGATTTATTTATTTTCGGTCAGAAACTCTGCAAGTCGTCGAGATATTCTCTTCGCGGAAGAATGGGCGTTTTATTTCAGAAAACCGTTCTCTTCGACCGCAGTGTCGAAGAAAATATTTCACTCGGTCTTTCATACCGTCATCTGCCTTCTGCTGAGATTAAATCAAGAACTAAGGATATTCTTGAGAGAATGGGAATGTCTGAATATGCTAAAAGGAGTGCTAAAACTTTGTCGGGCGGAGAGGGACAGAGGGTTGCTTTTGCACGGGTTCTTGTGACGCGTCCCGAGATTTTATTTCTTGATGAGCCGACAGCAAATCTTGACCCTATTGCAACCGCAGTTCTTGAGGAGATGATTTTGAAGGAGAACAGGGAAAATAAAACGACAATAATTATCAACACTCATGATCAGGCTCAGGGACAGCGTCTTGCAGACAGGATTGCGGTTATGATTGACGGGGAGTTTAAGCAGATTGATTCGGCAGAGGATGTTATTTATCATCCGAAGACAGAGGATGCCGCAAGGTTTGTGGGCTTCCAAAATATTTTTTCGTTGTTTGTCGTAAACAATTCGGTGAACATCGGAGGGTATGAAATACCGCTGCCGTCTGAGTTCACATGCGCTGAAAAGGTTCTGATGATGATTCGCGCAGAAGATATTATCCTTTCAAAAGAGAGCGGAAAACTCAGAGGAACGGTGGTTTCTTCGGTTCGCCGCGGGGCTTTTATCGAAGCCGGAGTTGAGGTAAACGGGGTAATGTTTCGCGTTTCGGTTAAGTTCAGGGATGCAGGAAATGAGTTCAATGCAGGGGACGCTGTTTATTTGAACTGGAAGGATGACGCAGTGCATTTCATCCCTTCCTGCTGATTTATTTTGAAAACAGAACCGAGCAGATTTCTTTTCCGACTGTTTTTTCAAGTCTTGTTTTTTCTTCCGCGCCGATATTTTCAAAGAGATTTTTTGTTCCTTTGGGTGTAGTGTATATTCCGACGCGTTCGGTTCTTGTCAGGATTCCTTTTTCTTCCATTGATGAAAAATACGGCAGGACGTAGTAATGAGGGACTTCAAGAGTTTCGGCTATTTTTCTTGTTGTCGGAAATTTAATTTCAATGCCGTCACAGCCGACCGAAAAAATAATCTTATCTTCTGCTAAGAGAAGTTTTCTTCCGCACGCAAAGACAATTTCTTCGGAAATGGATACAGACATTTATAGGATATTATTGGTTCTTAAGAATTTTATATTTGCCCATGTTTTATTTTGAGTTTGAGTTTGTCCAATCGTTATGTTAATCTGTTGGACAAGATTTTGATGTTGAGATTGTTGTACTGTTGGTCATTTAAATTATTTTTCGAGACACCGAAAAGCACGAAATCTACACAAAAACACGAAAGGAGATAAATTTTGTTTATTCTATCCTTAGACCGACCATACACACGAAAGTCACTAAAACCAGACTAAATACACAAAAGGTTGAATGCAGATTTATTCAGACTAACTTTGACGAAATAACTTAACACTCAACCTTTAGTGTATTTAGTCTGGTTTTAGTGACTTTCGTGTGTATTGGTCAGAATAAGATAGAGATCAAAGGAATATTTTTTCGTGATTTCGTGCAGTGTTTTGTGTTTTTTGCCGAGGGAGCGAAGCGACTAAGGCTTGAGCAAGTTGAAGACTTGCGACGGTGTCTCGCTAAATAAAACCCAAGAAGAGCATTGTATTGCTGCGAAAAGATTTAGCTTACCCTGAATCTATATGATTATTGTTTATGCTCTTCTTGTGATTGATAAGAAAAAGAAACCGCCATTCACGCCAATCTCGCACTTCGTGCTCCGCCATTCGCAAACGCTTTTCGTTGCTCTCGACTTCGTCTCGTCTCCATTCGGAGACCGCAACGGCGTTTGCTGAGACGACGCTGTTCGCGTCGCTCTGATTTTTATTTTT
>JAUNXW010000224.1 GCA_030539595.1 Methanocorpusculum sp.
TGCTCGGTCTTAGTCGCTTCGCTCCCTCGACTTACGCAAATCTTTCGGCAATCGCATTTTTCCGGCGTTCAGTCGCGCCTTCGCCTTATCGGCTCAGCCAATCGCTCCTTCACTTGAAAAATGCTGCCGTTACCAAGTTAATTTGTATTCACTAAATCAACATTTTACGGCAGCTTTTTCCAGAGAAGTCGCGATGTGTCCGAAGCGATGAGCGAGGACGCGACTGAACGCCAGAAAAAGCGATTGCCGAAAGATTTGCGTGAATTTGCGGTTTATTTTATCTATGAAAGATGAATGTCAACGCTGAGTGAAGGCGGTTTGCTTTAGCAAACTCAGCCGAGCAAGTCGCAGACTTGCGAAGCGATAAGCGTAGCGAAGCACCACAGCAAAACAAAACAAAATCAAAACAACCAAACGGCAATCATTTTGTGTTTTTCGCGTATTTTCGTGTGCGGTGAACGAAGTTCCCTTCGCAAATCATAGATTTGCTCGACTGAGAAACCTAAAGGTTTCCGTCTCAGCTGAGCAAGCCGAAGGCTGGCGAGTGGCTTTCGTGGTGAAACGACATGCGCCCAGGTATAAACAAATTACTATTTTCAATTAACTTACAAATCAGATTCCACTATTGGACAGCCTCGATCTTTGAGCGCGTAAAAATTATGGTGTAAATTCGCGGCTTTATTTTCTGAAACAAAACAAACTACTAAAAAAATCTTAAAAAGAGTGCTGATACCGGGATTCGAACCCGAGTCGCTGGCGTGAAAGGCCAGCATGATTGGCCTCTACACTATATCAGCCCAATTATGCTATCTTGCTGTGAATTACATCACAACTGCCTATAATAGTCGTTTTTGAATGTTAAAAAGATTGTTGTTTGATATGCTTCAGTAAGCATCTCCGACAGCTGTTTCCTTCTGGAATGCTGCCAGAATATTCTTGAAAGCAGGTCCGGGGACACCTGTTCCAATTTTTCTGCCGTCAATTTTAACAATCGCGCAGAGTTCTGCCGCTGTTCCCGAAACAATAACCTCGTCCGCTGTGTAAAGGTCGAAAAGACCGAGCTCGCAGATTTCAAACTTAAGTCCAATCTTCTCGCACACCTCAAGAATAACCATTCTTGTAATTCCCTTGAGGTTGTTGATTGTCGGCGGTGTGTATAAGACACCGTTTTTAACGAGATAAAGATTGTCTCCTGAACCTTCTGCGAGTTTACCTGTTCTGTCGAGGAAAATTGCCTCGTCTCCGCCCTTATAGTTTGCCTCAATCTTGCCGAGAATATTGTTTAAGTAGTTGAGGGACTTAATGTTTGGCGGGAGTGTGTCCGGCGGGTTTCTTCTCACACAGACGGTGACAGCCGAAAGACCTGTTTCATAGAGGTCTCCATACATTGCGCCCCACTCAACAGCTGCGCAGACAACGGTCGGCTTCTCGCATTTTCTCGGGTCAAGACCCATTCCACCTTTACCGCGTGAGATAATCGGGCGGATGTATGCATTTTTGAGATTATTTTTGCGAAGAGTGTCTTTGATGATTTCACTCATCTCTTCCTTTGTGACTTCCGGCTCAAGGTCAATTGCTTTAGCTGAGTCGAATAAGCGGTCAACGTGTTCTTTGAGTCTGAACACTTTGCCGTTGTAGGCGCGGATTCCTTCGAAGACTCCGTCTCCGTAGAGGAAACCGTGGTCGAATATTGACACAAAAGCCTGTTCTTCAGGAACAAATTTACCGTTGACGTAAACTAACATGATGAATATTATTGGTGTTTTTACAATATAGGGTTAATGGCATAAACTTTGTTAAAGGGTGAGTTTGTCTAACAGTGATTTAATCCGTTGGACAAGATTTAGCCTAAGTTGTTCTGTTGCGCTTTGAACTCACATC
>JAUNXW010000088.1 GCA_030539595.1 Methanocorpusculum sp.
GGGAGCGAATTGGCTGAGGCGATAGCCGAAGGCGCTACCGAGCGCAAGAAAAATGTGATTGCCGAGAGATTTGCGTAGATTTGTGGTTTATTTACTTCTCATAAATTCCTATCAACGCTGAGCGGAGAGATTATCGTAGGCGGAACGCTTTAGCGTCCTCAGCTGAGCAAGTTGAAGACTTGCGAAGCGAAGCCCCAAATTAGTCGAAATAAAACTAATCAATAAAAATTAGCGAAGTATGGGATAAACGAAAGCGAGGCACAAAACTTAATCTAAGAAAATTAGTGAAGTACTGGATTAGACACGTTCAAATGTCCATGTCAGAATAAATGAAAAATTATCAAGACAATAATTATGATTGGTCTCTATAATGGAATTAACAGTTTAATAAAAAAAGAAAAAAATGTATTCTGCTTATTCTTTCTTAGGAAGTTCGCAGACACCGTAGTCGCTTCTCTTAATCTTGCGGATAGATAGAGCCATAAATACTCCGACGATGATAATTGTCAGGAGCGGTGCAAACCAGACAGGCAGTTCTATACCGCAGGCTTCGGCACACATTACAAGACCGAGACAGAATATAGAATACATTGCTCCGTTTTTCAGGTATGCGTATTTTCTGATATTATCAATATTTCTTATCGTGAGTTCACGGACGATAAGCGCACCGATTCCGTTACCGATTAAGATAAGCGGTACCGACATTGTAAAAGCGAAAGCTCCGACAACTCCGTCGACCGAAAACGATGCGTCGATAACTTCAAGAAGAAGAAGTTTGCTGATATCCGAATGATGATGAGCCTTTGCGCTTTTTTCCTCGTCGTGAGCTGCGTGTTCAAGTTCAGCTGATTTCTTATCCGCAAACAGGCGGAAGCCCATCATTATGAAGTAAACCATAGCACCCGCGGCTGCCGCAATTCCAAGATACGGGTTTATCTGTGTTGATACGAAGAATATTATCGCAAACAGAATTATTGATGCTACTGCATAGAACCATGGTCCCTGCTTTGACATAACAAATTCGCCGGGGACAATGCAGTTCTTCTGCTCTGCCATAAACCAGTGGAGGAAGAGGAAAATCATGAAGATTCCTCCGCCCAAAAGAAGGAACGGGGCGCTTTGTTCAATTGCAAGAGCCGCTGTTGCGTCTCCCGAAAATGTTGCGGTTAATGCACCGATTGGTCCAAGAGACGGAGCGGAAACCCAGATAACAAGCCACGGCAAAATTCCGCGGACGCCGAAAACGGCAATTATAAGTCCCCAGGTTAAGAACCAGCGTCGTGCCCAGTCTTTCATTGTGGATAGAATATCAGCGTTAATTATGGCGTTATCTATACTTGCTACTGTTTCAAATATGATAAGACCGACTACTACTATTATCGCGGATAGGATTTCCATCTGTAAAACTGATTAGTATTGTCTCGGTTTCTATTTAGCGTTTGTTATGGATAAGTCAACTTGTTGCAGGAGTTTGTCAAATGCGGAAACCTTTAGGTTTCTTAGCCTGAGCAAACAGAATATTTGCGAATGCGGGTTGGACGCTGAAAGCGGACGACCTTAGCAGAAAAAACTATAAGTTTTTGAATCGTTATGTGAATTCGTTGGACAAGATATTTTTACAGACAGAAATTTATTTTTTGAAAAATATGTCTGCATTCAATAAATAAAAAAAGTTAGAGTTTTTTGAACTTTGAATCATAGTTCTGGAGAGTGAGTGTTCCGTCAGAATTAATTGTTGCCATTAGATCGCTATGATAAAACACATCTCTTGCTGTTTCACTTCTTTGTTTCCAGTCAAAAGTATTTTCAGAGGAGACTACTCCTTCAGAATTGTAAACTGTTCTGGTTCCTGTTCTGCTCTCGTCGAATACAAATGTACAGTAGGCGTATTTTCCTGCTTTATCCTCACTCCACACACCGTTTTTGAGGGTGTATGTTCTGCCGGAGCTGTCGGTCATTTTACCGTTTGAGATTGTTAATTCTTCCAAATACATAAACTCATACAAATAACCATCAACTTCTTCAGTACAGATAAACGGTGTTTCTGTTACTTTACCTCCTAAATACAAATATTTAGAGCCTGAACCGTCTTCGTTAAAAACGCATTCAAAATGATATCCTGCTGATTTGTCAATGTTTTGAATCCAGCGTCCGGTAAATCCGTTTCCTCCGGTGAATGTTTCACCGTTGTTTGAGGTCATGGTTTTTCCATCGGGCGAAAGTTTGAAACTGTTAAAGTAATGAATTACATATACGTTTTCTGTTGCTTTAGCCCAGACAATTCTGAATTCTCCGACAGTTCCGTCACTGTATTTATTTGTAAGAGTTTCTCCGCTGTTTTCGATTTTCAGAACGGATGTATAATAAACAGTGTCGGAAACATACTGCGGTTCAATTGTTTCCCACGTGCCGATGAGCGGGTCATTGTTCGATTGTGTTGTTCCGCTTTGACTTACACATCCTGCCGAGAAGATTATGATAAGTGCAAAGATTAACAGAGCTGCAATTTTTCTCATAACAATTTATAATTGTAATGATTCATTAATTAATTTTTCTGTTGATATTTGTTAAAATATTTGTAATAATTACTCGATTTGTTGTAAAAAGTATTCACTGTCGAAACTGCTGCCGATGATTTTTCCCCCGGCAAAGAGACAGAACTGTCTCCGCTATTCAAAAAAAAATTATTTTCTTCTTATCGCAAGAAGAACACAACCAAGCCCGGCAATTAATCCTGCTGTGCATAACGGACTTGCAGTCGCTGTTGCTGTCGGCTGAGCCGCAGTCGTCGCAGTCTGTGCGGGTGATGTAACAGTTACAACAGGTTCTGCTGTTGCGGTCGGGATAACTATTGTTTCATCAGCCTTCGCCGCTCCTTTTTCGTAGACTATAGCGAACGGAGAGAACTCGGTTGTTACTGCTTCGTAGTAGACAACACCGTCTTTTACCGTGAACGTAGTAGGCAGTTTGCTCCAGACACCTTTGGCGTCGCAGTGGTATAAACAAATATCCGCGGGTGTGTATCCTGCTTTTTCAATTTCTGCGACGGTCAGCTTGAACTGAATTGTTGCAGGCTCTCCTGCGGAGTAGGTGGGGATATTTATTTCAAATATCTTGACTGTCTGTTTTCCAGACGGTGCGGGTGTGTCGGATTCTGCGATTAAGGCAACCGAGCCGCTGACGCCTGCGGGAAGGTCGACGCTTGTAACCGTCGGGCTTGAGCCGAAGGAAACTGTTCCGCCGTTTGTAACAGAGCGGTCATATTCCTTGTAGTTGCCTGAGCCTGTGTCCTGACCTCCTCCGCTGCGTGACGGTGAAGGCGGGTTGACAGGCTGTGTGATTGTGAAGCTGCCTGCGTTGACCTGCGTCGCAGACGTGTAGTTATCGCCTCCGGTTACGTTGACGCGGACAATATATTCACCTACTGCGCTGACGTTCTGCTCGCCGTTGTAGGTTACGTTGGTAATGTCGCCCATGCCGCTGTATTTTGCACTGACAACGGTTGTGAGGTTTGCTCCTGTGTAAACCGCTGAGGCGGGTGTCAGGATGAAGTCCGATTCCTGCGGAACGGCTTTGCTGATTACAAAGGTGACGTTTGCAAGAATTGTATTACCGGCTTTTACGAGGCTTACATTTACCGTTCCGGCGCATGCAGCTGTTACGGTTGCGTTGCCGTCTGCGAGTTTTACAACGGTCGCGTTGCTGTTTGAGGCAATCCAGATATATTCAGACCTCAGCGGGTGATACGGCTGTCCGTCCTGATCTTTGAAGTTTCCTGCGCCTAAATTGTATGTTCCAAGATAAGAGATGCCGCTGATTTCTGTGTCGGTGATTAGTGTTGAGCCGTTGTATATGTCACCGGATATCAGCTGTGCGGTCACTGTCGTGAACGAAAGATCTGTCTTGTTCCAGACTTCCTGCGAGGAGTTTACTGCATAGATTTTTGCTGTGTATGTATGTCCCGGTGTAAGTCCTGAAACATTTGCTTTGACAATCCCGAAATTTCCTGAGAAGGCATAGTCTCCTACATTTGTGATGCTGAGGTTGTATGTCCATGCGTCTATTGCGGTGTCGTTGAGAACTGCTGTGAAGTCTGCTCCGGTTGTGTTTGTTCTGTCGCAGGTTACAGTCATGGGTATGGCTGTTACTTCGATATTTTGATTTACTGTTGTGTAGTTGGCTGTGTCAACCGGTGTGAAGTTCGCGGGGTAAGAGGCGATGCCTCTGGATACTGCTGTTGCGGGCACGTCCCATCCCCACGTTCCGGGGGTTTGGACATCAGCTGTGATTGGTATGGCTGATAATTCCTGTCCGGTGTAGAGTACAGGTTCGGCTGTAGGTGTTCCGGCGTTTGACTGCGCTTTGCTTATGTTAAATATTACATAGGCTATTGCTTTGTCGTGCGCTGAGCCGCCGCTCTGGCTGACGTTTAATGTGAGGTTGACTGTTCCGACGCCGTTCATTGTGAGTGTGGCGTTGCCGGTTGCAGCGTTTTTGTCAACAGTTATGACTGAACTGTTTACCGCCCATGTGTAGTCTGACGTGTCGAGATGAATCGGCTGATGTGTTTTGTTGAGGAAGCCGGATGCACCGACTGAATAAACTTCTTTGTAGGATGTTTCTACAGTTGTGCCGGTTAGTTCGGTTGTCGCGTTGCTGATTTTTGCGGATACGGCGTAGTTAATTGCAGGTCTTACCAGATAGTGCGTTCCGGTGCGTGCGCCTTCTTCTTCTAAGCCCGGGGCGATATAGATATTGGTAGTTGGAATCTCGGTGATTGCCTGCAAATTGACTGTTATTTCCAGTGTCCCTCCGTTGATGGTGATATCTGAATCTACATATCCGCCAATACCATTCTCTCCATTCAGTGTAACTTTTCCTGAGTTCTGTACATAATGCCCTGCATCAACATTATTACCAAGTATTATTACTTTGCTTGGACTGCCATACTGACCTCCACCATAGGAGCTTGCATTCAGCGTTGTGTTGTCCAGATAAATTGTTCCTGTGTTGGTAACCAAACCATAATATCCTGTCTTATTCACTTCAATATCTATCGTGCTGTCTTTCAGCCGCATATCCTGTTGTGTCCAAAGACCGCTTGCTTCGGAGAGGATGTCTATATCTACTCCGTCAAGTGTCAGGTTTCCGGTACTGTAAATTCCATACCCGTAAGACGTCGTGTTTTCTTTGATAGTGAGCTTGCCATCGCCTGAGAGAGTCAGGTTATGCCGAATCGGCGCAAAAGTAACAGGATCTGTCTGATACGTGCTGATACCTTCCCCGCCGGTATTCGTGACTGTGTTCACACCATGGAGGATAATTTCTAAGTCATCCATAAAGGAGACAATACCGGAATATAGATAATCAACTTCACAGCCTTGAGTAATATCCGCATTGTTCAGCGTCAGCGTCGACGTCGTCGGGTTGAATACCGCATTGCCGCCGCCGCAGGTAATTGTCAGGTGACTGCTTGTGAACTGCTCGTTGTTAACCCAGAGATTATAGCTTTCTGCCGGCTTGAGATATAACACCTGCGCACGCAGAGAATCATCTTTGCCGAGGGTTCGCAGATACGGTAGCGGGTAGCTTACGCCGTCGTCAGGACTTACGATGTTCCAGACCGTATCGCCGTTGATGCTGATGTTTGCTGAGCCGAGGACAGCCTGATAGGAGGTGAGGTTTGCCCAGACCTCGGTTGATGAAACGGATGTTCCGTTCCTGCCGTCTGCTACACTGTTTGTGATGGTTTGTCCATTTCTGTCGACAATCATACCGTCCCAAGCGTAGTTGTTCACAAGAGTTGCGGTATTGGACTTCATTCCTGCAACACGCCCGACATTGCTTCCTGTGCCTTTGACACTTGGATTCAGCGCAACAGAGTTTTGTATTATGAGACTCTCCCCCCATCCGACAAGCCCGCCGACAAGGATGTTATTTGAGCCAGAACCTTCGACCGCTCCCGTCGCGTAGCAGTTTGTTATACTGATGCCGGGGTTCGCTGTAGTCCCCATGATACCGCCGACATAACCCCTATCAGTGCTTAAGCCACTGACAGCGCCTGTTGTATAGCAGTTTGTTATGCTGATTGATCCGCCACTCACGACATTTGTATGTGCTATGAGACCGCCGACATACCAGGCTTTATCAAATGTATCTCCAGTTACCGTTCCAGTTGTATAGCATTTTGTTATGCTAATCGATCCGCTTCCCTCAACATTCGCATAAGCCACGAGACCGCCGACATTACTACTGTAACCTGTGCCTGTGGCTCTGACCGCGCAGGCAGCATAACAGTTTTCTATTGTGAGCGAACCTGTGCCAATGCAACGCGCCCATCCGACAAGCCCGCCGACATTTTCTTTGCCAGTAACTGTGCCTCCTGTTACCGAGCAGTTTGTTATAATGCCGCTGCCGCCGTTTGCAACCGCGAAGTGTCCGACAAGCCCGCCGACAGAAGATGAGCCGGTAATGCCGGTTACTTCAACATTTAGATTTTTGATGTTGGCGTTTGTTGTCTTTCCGAAAAGTCCACAATAGTCGCTTTCGCTTGCGGAGATAGATAGACCTCTGATTGTGTGACCTTTGCCGTCAAATGTCCCTGTGAAGCAATGATCATTATCGATACCGATAGGAATCCAGTCTCCTTCGAGAGTGATGTCACATCCAAGTTCAACAGTTCCATCATAACTACCACTATTGACCTGATCTCTGAATCCGTTAAGACCTGCTTCATCGCTAATAGTTAACGCGGTTGCTGCAGGCGCAACCGCAAGCGAGAACATAAGCAGAACGGCAAGCGTAATTAATCCAAATTTTACAAAAGAGCGTTTATTCAGCGAGTTGCACAAGGGGGGGGGCAAGTTCGAGTGGAACTATCCTGTCCTGTAGAGCGGTAATTCATTTTCATAAGTCAAATACACCTGTGGAGAATCATATCCACATAAGTATTCACTATATTAGTTATTATATACAATAAAACTTTTTGTCTGATGATTTGTGCTGTGTTGAGGCTGTCCAATGCGGAAACCTTTAGGTTTCTCAGCTGAGGCGAGATGTTTTAGCATCTTTAG
>JAUNXW010000225.1 GCA_030539595.1 Methanocorpusculum sp.
CTTTTCTTCATAATTTATGTATTCACCCAACCTGCAGCTTCGTTCAAGCAGAAAACCCGCGAGCCAAATGTATCCATCCAAGGATAGGTAAAATATCTGCGGAACATATTGTTGATACAAAAGCCGGAGTGCACAATACAAAATTATATGTTATCTTACAATAAAAAGATGTTCTTTGATGTTCACAAGTTTCCATCAAATAAAATCCTTGGCTGATAACCTTATGAAGGCGATTACAAGGGGACGGAAGGATGTTCAGACAACCGTAAAGATGTCCCCTGCACTGCGCATGAAAATAGATGAAGAAGCAGAAAGTCTGGGTATCTCATCAATGGAATATATCCGCAGAGCGTGTGAAGAAAAATTAAATCTTGAAGAGGGTAATACCAAGGAGTCTGAAATCAGAAAAATAGTTCTGGAAGTTTTGGAGGAAATGGACATACCATATCAAAAATAATTTTAAAACTTTTTTTGATTTGGAGTTACGCGATTGATTGAACTTGTCCAATAGTGGATTCTGATATTTTAATTAATTTGAAAGAGTAGTAATTTGTTGAAATTTGAGCGCTTTTTGTTACACCACGAAAATCACACGAAAAAATACGAAAAGCACGAAAAGATAAATATTCAGTTGGTTTTCATTCTCCATCACAAAACACGAAATCTAACGAAAATCACAAAAAAGGATTGCTGTTAATTCATCTTGTTATAATTATTATAGACTTAGCAATCATTTCGCGATTTTCGTTAGCGGAGAGCGAAGCTCTCTTAGCTGAACAAGAAACTTGCGAAAGATTTCGTGTATTGCTATCTAAGATAAGTCCAACCAAACACATTAGTTTTCGTGTTTTTCGTATTTTTTCGTGTGGCTTTCGTGGTGTAACGAAACTCACCCGCTGTCAACGCAAGCCCTTCGGTCTTGCTTCGCTGAGTGAGTTCACTTCGTTCACTCACCGCAACAGAAAACTTAGACAAAAATGTTGTCCAACGGATTTTTTCACGATTGGACAAACTCTGATTACCATCAATAAGACCGGTAAGTCCTATTTATTAAATCCCAATTCTCCTGTTTCCATCATCTTCACAAAATACTCAGCCTCTCCTGTGAGATAATAATTATACCACGCATCAATAAACTCAGCGCTGAACAACTCCAACCCTGAAATAATATCTCTTGCAAACTCAAGTCCGCCCGCAGAAGAAGCCGTTATTAAATTTTTATCCGCAACGGATTTTTTATTCTGATAGAAACTCTCGCCCGAATAATTTTTTGAAAACATCTTAAGACACTCAAGTGAATTGCTTGTGTGACTGCGGTCATTCAAAACACCGAAATCAGCAAGCGCAAAAGTAGCCCCGCAGATTGCACAGACAAGCACTCCTTTATTCAAAAGTGAAACCGCCTCTTTCAGAATTTTTTCATCCTTTGGGTTTGCCCATGAAACAGCGCCCGGCAAAACCAGAGCATCACAATTCTCAAAACTTATTTCATCAATCGAAGCGTCCGGTAAAATAGTAACGCCGGAAATTGTTTTTACAGGTTTTCCATCGGCACTGATTGTTTTAATCTCAGCCCTTCCGCAAGATATTCCGACAGCCTGAAAAATATATCCTGTCTCCCATTCTGCCGTCTTATCCAATACATAATAATAAATCGTCTTCATCTGAGTTTTAATTATCATGTTTTAATGGTATTTATCTATGTCTAAAAAATAAATGATAAATTGAGTTTGTCTAATACAGTACTTCACTAATTTTTATTGATTAATTTTATTTCAACTAACTTGGTGCTTCGCTCCGTTAATCACTCCGCTCAGCGTTGATAGGAATTTATGAGGTTAAGATAGAACCGCAAATC
>JAUNXW010000226.1 GCA_030539595.1 Methanocorpusculum sp.
TTATTTCAGCGAACGGAAACCTTTTATCGGTCGAATATCCTCTCGCGTGACAAATTTGCATGCTTTTTGCAGTCAGAAATATTATGTAATCATAAATCGAATAAGTTAGTGTGCCAATAATTTCAGGCATGGTTTAGGCCCCTCCCCAATCAATATGCAGTCGCATGATATGAGGGTGAGGACAACGAAGCATGCTACAGGCATCTCCTGTCGGTCAAAGATTATTGAGGTTATGCATCAGCATCCTGTGATATTAATCGGTTAAAGACAGGGGACATCCTTTTAGAAAAATAACGAGGTTTAGCTTTGGCTGTCGAAAAATTACGAAGAGAGGACGCTGTCTCACCGCTAACAGCAGAGATTCTGCTGATAGCTTTGACAATTGTAATTATCGCTGTTTTTCTTGCGGTTCTTCTTGGAATGCTTCCACAGAGTTATCACCCTCCGCCTGAGATTTTTAAAATTACGCAGGTGAGTAATGTTGAACAGGGGCTTGTCCAGCTTAGAAACATTGGAACAGACAAAATATCATCTTCTGATTACATGGCAGTTGTTTATATTAACGGTGTCAGGAAAAATATCGTGATTGAAACTTTGTCGTCCCACGAATTTATCTCAACACATCACAACGATATAAAACTCATCAAAGGCGCGGGACCCAGAGGATATTACTGGCTGCCAGGAGAGTCGGGCTGGTTTGATATTGAGAACGGTATAATTTTTCACGGCTGTATTTTAAGAATCGACATCATTAGAAAGTCGGATGAGAGTATTTACTCGCGTTCAGAATACAAAGTTATCTGAAAGATTAATTATGTTGAAAATTAATAATAATATATCTATGGATTATCATTACATTACACCAAATATCCATGGAGGCGCATTTATTATATGTATTCACTTGACACTACCAAGTATCTTATTCACATTCACATCGACGCAGAAGGGGTGGTTGAAAAAACCGACGTCGTAGGGGCTATCTTCGGTCAAACCGAGGGACTGCTCGGCGAAGATATGGATCTTCGCGATCTGCAGAGAAGCGGTCGCGTCGGCAGAATTGATGTTCAGATTGACAGCAAGCACGGAAAAACATCCGGTGAACTCTACATAGCTTCGTCTCTTGACAGAGCAGAGACTGCTATTCTTGCCGCATCTTTGGAGACCATAGACCGTGTGGGTCCGTGCGTTTCGATGATGTCTGTTAGAAACATCGAAGATCTAAGAGCAATCAAACGCAGACAGATAGCCGCGCGTGCGAAAGAACTTCTAATGGAATCGTTTGATGAGGTGGGACTTTCGACCAATGAAATATTAGCTGATGTAAGGGAGGCAAGCCGTGTTGTTAAAATTACATCAATCGGTGAGGAACGTTTACCCGCAGGACCTTCTGTTCTTGAGTCCGATGCAATTATTATTCTTGAAGGAAGAGCCGATGTTTTGAATCTTCTGCGCTGCGGAATTAAAAATACCGTTGCGGTTGAGGGAACGAAAGTTCCGGATATTGTTGCAGACTTATCTCGAAAAAAGAATGCTACGGTTTTTGTTGACGGCGACAGAGGAGGCGATCTGATATTAACTGAACTTCTTCAGGTTGGAGATATCGACTTTGTGGCGTTTTCTCCAAGGGGCAGAAGTGTGGAGGATATGACACGGAAAGAAATTATTAAATCCCTCAGAAATAAAGTTCCCGCCGATGTTGTCCGCTCACGGCTTGCGGTCAATGAGCCTGTTGCCGAAATCGCAAGTGATATTGCAGCAGCCCCGCTTGAAGAAAATGAAGTCGCTGCGGATGCTTCTGTTGAAGAGATTACAGAGTCAGAACCCGGACCGATAGAAGAAACTGTTGAGGATG
>JAUNXW010000089.1 GCA_030539595.1 Methanocorpusculum sp.
AAATGCGATTGCCGAGAGATTCGCGTAGATTTGCGGTTTGTTTTTGTGAGGCGAACGAAGTGAGCCGAACTTCTAATAAATTCCTATCAAAGCTGAGCGGAGTGATAAACGGAGCGAAGCACAAAACTTAGTCTAAATAAATTAGCGAAGGACTGAATAACACAACAATTCTGCTGACCGATGATAATTAACCGCGTAACTCATATTTAAAAATCAAAATCAACAATTGAACAGACCCCTAGTTCAATCCAAACAATATCTCTATTAAGAATCATTACAAAGAATATAATATAACAATGATAGCAGTATGGCTTGTCTTAACAATAATTGGGGTTCTTCTTCTTCTGGCTGCAGCAGTACCATATATAGTATATTTATTTGGAATTTCTTTCGGAAAGAAATCAGATACAATTAATATATCCTCTGATTTTGAATATCCTGAAATTTCAATAGTTGTTTGTGCATACAACGAAGAACTTAACATTGCCAACAAAATACAAAGTATCTCTGACTGCACATATCCAAAAGATAAAATTGAATTTATTCTGGTTATTGATTGTTCAAACGATAAAACACACGAGATTGCTGAAAATAAATTATCAAAAGAATCCTTCAAGTGGATTATTCATGAGAATGATGTTCGAAGCGGAAAAAACGGTTCATTAAATAATGGAATTAATCTGGCATCGAATGAAATTATCATAGATAGTGATGCTGACGTTATCTGGGATAATGAAGCAATTGAAAGACTTGTGCGAAGACTTTGCAGTGACGAAAAAATAGCCGTAGTCAGTGGTGACCTGCAGCCGTACACTAAAGGAAACACGGTAACTTCAATTGAAAATAAATACAGATCATACTTTGGTAAGATGTCTGAGTGGGAAGGTGCAAATGATGCCACATATATCATTAACGGATGTCTTATTGCTTTCAAAAAGAGTGTCGTCAGTGAAATAACAACAGCAATAGGACCTGATGACGCAAACATAGCATTTACTGCAATCAGAAAAGGTTATAGAATAGTATATGATGGGGATGCTAAAGTCTTTGAGGAACTTCCTGAGACGATGAAAAAACAGTATTCACAAAAAGCCAGAAGAGCAAAGGGTATTATTCAGGCAACTCTTGCAAACAGAGATATACTAAAGCAGAAGCGCATGTTCTCAAAAATATTCTACCCGTTAAGAATATGGATGTACGTATTGACACCAACATTATTTTTTGTAGGACTTGCAGTATTCCTTGCAGGAGTTATTATTGCTCAACCGTTAATTTCGTCTGTGCTGATAATAATAGCAGCATTGATATTATTTTTTGCGAAAGGCAACCTCATCACTTCGTTCATCATAAACCAGTTTTATTTATTGGCAGGACTTTACTCAAGAAGAAAAGACGCTGTCATCTGGCAGAGCACATCAAAAAAAGTCGGAGAGTAATTTACTCAACCGTCACACTTTTCGCAAGATTTCTCGGCATATCCACATCTCTTCCAAGAGCCACCGCACAATGGTATGCCATAATCTGAAGAATTACAGACGACAGAATAATTCCCGCATACTCAGAAACCTTCGGCAGGGGAATAAACACATCGCACAAATCCTCCAAATCCTGATCACCCGCTTCACCGACAGCAACGAGAGGGGCATTGCGCGCTTTAATTTCTTTCAAGTTGGACATCATAACAGAATACGTTGCTCCGTGAAGACACAACGCAGCAACCGGAGTTTCTCTGCACAGCAAAGCAAACGGACCGTGCTTTAACTCACCGGCAGCATACCCTTCTGCGTGAATATATGAAATCTCCTTCATCTTCAAAGCCCCTTCCATTGCGACAGGATAAAACATACCTCTTCCAACATACAGAAGGGTTGAGGCATTTTTGCAAAGTTCAACCGCAGAAGAAACATCTGCCGAGACAACGTCGGGAAGATATCTCAAAATGTCTGAAACAGCCGGCTCGAGTTTTTTGCCTGAGACAAGGTTAACGATTTCAATAAATGCGGCAACCTGAGCGGTAAAAGATTTAGTCGCGGCAACACTCACCTCAGGTCCTGCTCTTGTATACAGCACAACATCTGCAGTGCGTGTAATTGAACTGCCCAAAACATTTGTCACTGCGATTGTTTTCGCGCCCATATCTTTGGAAATTTTAAGAGCCGAGATAGTGTCTGCCGTCTCACCGGACTGGCTCACACCAATTACCAAAGACGATGCGGGTGTCGGGAAATATTTGTATTCAGAACCGACAACAACCCTTGTTGGAATTTTGCAGACAGCCTCCATCATATACGAAAAAATCATCGAGGCATTAGCTGAAGTTCCGCAGGCAACAACCGTAATCGAAGAGGCTTTCTTAATCAGGGCAACAACCTCCTTGTTCTCCTTTACCGACTGAATTGTGTTTGAAAAAACATCGGGCTGCTCGAAAATTTCTTTGAGCATATAGTGCGGGAAACCGCTTTTTCTGACAACGCTTGCGTCCCACTCAATTTTTGAAATCGGATGCTTGACAATTTTTTTGCCGTTGAAAATTTTATACCCGTCGGATTTTACCTCGGCAATATCACCGTCTTCAAGATAAATCACGTTCTTTGTGTAATCAATCAACGGAACTGCGTCCGATGCAAAAATATATTCGCTGTCGCCAACTCCAAGCACAAGAGGACTTCCCTTTCTTGCGGCAACTATTGTGTTTTCACCCTCGGCAACTGCAAGAATCGCGTAAGACCCCTCAAGCATCGGAAGAATTTTTGAAACCGCGTCTAAAAGATTTCCCGTATATTTCTCCTCAATCAAATGAGGAATCACTTCTGTATCTGTTTCAGATTTGAAAACATGTCCGCGCTTAATTAACGCGGCTTTGAGCTTCGCATAATTTTCAATGATTCCGTTGTGAACCACCGCAATTTTATCACCGCAGTCTGTCAGCGGGTGCGCATTTATTTCGCTTGGAACACCGTGAGTTGCCCAGCGCGTGTGACCTATTGCGCATGTTCCTTTAAGGCTTGAGATATTTTTTGCGTTGGATATTTTACCGACACTCTTGAATACAGATAATTTAGGAGAAAGGGACGCTATTCCGTAAGAATCGTATCCTCTGTATTCCAGATGCATCAGACCGTCTTTACACACACTTGCTGCGTCTCTGTATCCAACGTAGCCCACTATACCGCACATTTTTAAATCACCAGAGACCCTTCGGGAATTTCAAAGTCTATGGTTTTTCTCCCCTTAATTGTTGTATTGTTTCCGATACTGCACCCGTTAAGAATTGTAAACGGACCGACAGTCACTCTGTCGCCCAAAACAGCTCCGACTTCTTCCGTAACCGTTGAGATATGATCCATACAGATACAGCCTTCGCCGATTACAGTATCGACGATTCTTGAGTGAGAGCCTACCGATGAACTGTTCATGAGAATTGAATTTTTAATGTAGGTGAACGGTTCGATAGTTGTGTGAGAGCCGATGGAAGTTCCCCCGCCGATGTGGACATCCCCATCGATATTGCAATCGTCTCCGATTACAACAGGTCCTTCTATTACACAGTTTGCGCCGATTTTTGTATTTTCTCCAATTACAACACTGCCTGTTATTTTTGCGCTCTTATCAACGATTCCCGCCTTTGATGTTTTAACTGCTGAGAGAAGATGACGGTTGAGCGAGAGCAAATCTTTTGGATATACTGCATCTTCCCAGTCGTCAGCTTCGATTACCGAAATTTTATCCTTGCCAGAAACAAGTGCTTTCATCAAATCGGTCATATTGCATACGGAAATTTTTCCGATGAGTTTCGGAGACAGTGTATATACTCCGCAGCTTACAAGAGACGATTCATCCGCAGTGTCGGGTTTTTCAATGATGTCTTCAAGGAAACCTCCTTTTTGAACGACCACACCAAAATTTTCAGGGTGTGGGTGATGCGAGACCAAAATTGCGTCGTCTGCTTCCATCATCTTTTTGATAGACTCGGAATCAATGTAATTGTCTCCGGGGAGAATCACCGTCTTGGTGTGGATAAATTCTTTCGCGCAGGAAAGGGCGTGAGCTGTTCCAAGCTGTTTATCCTGAACAGCGACACTGATTTCCATCGGATACTTGTTTAAGAAGGTCATCACCTGTTCTTTTTTGTATCCGACAACAACCGTAATATCTCTGATGCCTGCTTTTACAACCGCATCTAAAACGTGTTCGAGAATCGGTCGGTTAACAACCGGAAGCATAACCTTCGGTCTGTTCTTTGTAAGCGGGCGAAGACGTGTACCCTCTCCCGCCGCTAAAATTACTGCCTGAATATCTGACATTTTATTTTACCACTGTGTTGTTCTCAAGTTTTCCGTAAATTAAGGAGTGAGGACCAATCCTTGAACCGCTCCCAACAGATGTCCCTGTGTTTATTGAACAATTAATTCCAAACATAACATCGTCACCAATTACCGCTCCGAATTTTTTTCGTCCTGTTAAAACTCCGCTGACTTTTACAATTCCCTTATCGTGTCTTAAGTTCGCAATTTTTGTTCCAGCACCGAAATTGCATCCGCTTCCAATAACACTGTCTCCTATGTAATTATAGTGTGGAATTTTTGTATCGTCGAAGACCGTTGAATTTTTGATTTCAACCGCGTGACCGATGTGACAGTTGTTTCCGACAACTGTTCCGGGACGAAGATATGCGTTTGGGCCTACACTTGTATTTTCTCCGATAACACAAGGTCCTTCAATATATGTTCCGGATTTAATCACAGAACCTTTTCCAAGAACAATGCGCCCGCGGATAACTACATTTTCTTCAATTGTTCCAAGCCTTTTGTCTTCGATTTTTTCAAGCAGATGCTCCGAGGCTGTTAAAATATCCCATGGATATCCCACATCGAGCCACGAAGAAAGCGGATGAACTCTGAGTTTTTCATCGGCAATATAATCCATCAGCGCGTCGGTGAGTTCATACTCACCGCGCTTTGACGGAGTGATTTTTTTCAAAACATCGAAGATATCTTTTTCAAAAAGATACGCGCCCGCATTTATTGTATCTGATTTCGGGTGGGGCGACTTTTCTTCAAGGCTTGTGATTTTGCCTTTGGCTATTGTCACAACTCCGAAATTTTCAGGGTGCGTCGTTGTTGAAACAGCCATAACTGGCGCTTTCATTCTCGCGAGTTTTTGAATATCGACAATCTCCATAATCATGTCGCCGTTGAGCATGATGAATTTGCCCGTGATAAACGGCTCAACCACTAAAAGCGCGTTTCCTGTCCCGAGCTGTTTTCTTTGAACAACGTACTTAATTGAAACGCCGAACTTTGAACCGTTTCCAAACCACTCGCGGATACTTGTCTCCATGTATCCGACAACGATTATTATGTCTTTGATTCCTGAATCGTGAAGATTGGTAACCAGATGTTCAAGCATCGGCTTACCTGCTATTGGAATCATGACCTTTGGTCGTGTAGTTGTAAGAGGTCTCATTCTTGACCCCTCACCTGCCGCAAGTATTACACACTGCATTATTTTGTCTCCGAGACTGCTTTTTTAATTGCTGACATTCCTATGTTTAACATGTGCTTTGCTGATTCAAGTGTTTTTCCCTCTGCAGTACAGCGAACCTTAGGTTCTGTACCGCTTGCCCGAATAAGATACCAGCCGTTTTCGTTTTCAATTCTCACACCGTCTGTGGAATTTTCAGCGCCGAGCGCAGAAAGGATTTCTTTTCCTTTTGCTGTCGCAACAGCGTCTCTTAAAATTGTGTATCTCGGCATTTTATCGAGTTCTTCGGCAACGTTCCACTCAGAAGAAATCTCCGTGAACAAAGCCGCCGCGTAAGGTCCGTCAGGACAAAGGCTGTGCTTTGGGAAAACCCAACTGCCCGAAGGCTCTCCGCCGAATTTTCCCCATGAGATTAATTCCTCTGAAACAAAACTGTCTCCGACAGGGGTTCTGTGAACCTCGGCAATTTCTTCAATTGCCATTGATGCGTCGACTGTTGTCACAACTTTGTCAGCGCCCAGATATTTTGCAAACAGCATCAGAAGCCTGTCTCCGTCAACATATCTCCCGCGGTTATCAAAGCACATCATTCTGTCTGCGTCTCCGTCGTTAACCACAGCGCAGTCTGCATCGACTTTTTTCATAAGCGACTGAACGTGGAGCAGATTTTTCTCTAACGGCTCAGAGGGTCTTGCGAATTTACCCGAAGGGTCACAGTTTATTGGAATTACTTTTGCGCCGTTTGATTCAAGAACAAAAGGAGTCACGCGACCTCCCGCACCGTTTGCGCAGTCTACTACAACGGTCATTTTTTCGGGGATATCAACGCGTGACTCTATAAGTTTTTTATGATAAGCCGTTAAGTCCGATTTAACACATGAACCCAGCTTATTCCACTCGGCAAGTTTGGGCTGTTCGATTCTTTTTTCAATTTCAGCCTGCTGTGCAAGAGTGTAGGATGAGCCGTCGGTTCTGAATAATTTTATTCCGTTGTAATTTTCAGGGTTGTGTGATGCAGTAATCATCACCCCTGCATCGGCATTTGAAGCGTTGACGGCAACAGTCGGTGTCGGGCAGATTTCACCGAAGATTACCTCAGCGCCCGAAGCAATAAGCCCTGATATTACTCCTTCGGCTAAAATATTTCTGCTTGTTCTCGAATCTGTTCCGAGAATCACCTTTTTTGCGTCAACGGCAACCGCTGAGCCTACAAGCGGTGAAAGTGATAACAGAGGCTGTGCGAAATTTTGTCTTATACCTGATGAACCAAACAGCATACTGCTTTTATTTACGCTGTTAGGGAAGTTAAATTATGAGGTTATATTGAAGGGCTTGTTAATTCGTGAGATAGAGTTTGTGATGTTATTGGAATTTAAAAACCGCTAATCCAGTACTTCGCTAATTTTTTATTGATTAGATTTATTTCGACTAAGTTTGGGCTTCGCTCCGATAATCTCTCCGCTCAGCGTTGATATGAATTTATTAGAAGTTCGGCTTCGCCTCACAAAAACAAACCGCAAATCTCACAAG
>JAUNXW010000090.1 GCA_030539595.1 Methanocorpusculum sp.
AGTTCAGAATAAGGATTGACTTCAAGCGCCGCATTTATCGAATCAACTGCCTCGCGGTATTTACCTAACCCGGCTAAAATCCTCGCACGCTCCGCAGGGAATCTGAAATCTGCGGCAAACATCTTTGATGCGGTCTGAAAAGCTCCGAGAGCCGCATTTTTGTCTCCGAGTTTTTCAAAAAGACATCCTAAATTAAACCAGACGTCAGGCACTGCGGGGCGAAGTTTAAGAGACTCCTCATAGCAGTAGACAGCACCTTTGTTATCATTTTCGCCCATCAGCTCGGCGGCTTTTTTACACCAGAGAACAGCATCTGACGGATTTGTAACCTGAGGCATTGCTTTTTTTGCCATTATTTTTTCTCCCAGCGAAGAAGCTGTGAAAGCGAGCCGAGTGTTCCCCCGCGGCGAATTTCTTCGCGGATGCGTATTTCTGTTTTGTTTACCTCATGAGCACGTCGGGCAACCTCATAGGCTCTCTCACGCGGAATCACAACAACCCCTGACTTATCACCAATTATCCAGTCGCCCGGTTTTACGCTCTGTCCGCAGCAGGAGATTTCAGCATTTATCTCGCCGAAACCTTTCGGTTCTCCCGCGTTCGGCTGAACGGATTTTGCAAAGACGGGGATATCAAGCGTCAGAATGTCGTCCCAGTCGCGAACAGCGCCGTCAATTACAATTCCCGCAACGCCTTTATTAATAGCCGAGCGTGTTGCAAGCTCTCCCCACGGGGCAACATCGCAGCGCTCATCGTTATTAATCACAAGGATGTCTCCGGCACTGCAGACATCAATTGCCTGAACGGGCTTAGACCAGTCGCCTCCGAAAGTCTGAACAGTTACAGCACGCCCAATCATTTTTTTCGGAACGTGCGAGGCTGCAAGCCCATTCATCGCTCCTTTTCTGTATAGGGCATCTGTAACGTTCGGCGCGGATACCTCACTCAGCAGTTCAAAAATCTGCTCATCAAGGGTCTTCACGGATTTTTTGGCTGTTGAGGGATTGTCTATTGCTTTTCTTATTTCACTTGCCGCTTTGGTTATGTCTGCGGATTTTATAATTGACGCACCGCAGATAACAATGTCTGCGCCTTTTTGAACCGCCAGAGGCGCTGTGTCTTTATTCAGACCGCCAGCTGCGGCAACTTTGATGCCGAGCGAGCCGAGATTTTCCAAAATCTCAAGCGGGTCTTTACCCTCCATCTGCTGATCAATACCCACGTGTGCGTTGATTATGTCGACGCCCAAATCTGCAAGCTCTTTTGCACGCGCCGAAACATCTGCGACATTCATCATGTCGGCCATCAGCGACACACCGTAAAGTCTTGCCCCGCGGACAGCGTCGGAAATTACTGCATTGTCTGCATTGGCTAAAATACAGACAACGTTTGCGCCTGCCTTTGCCGCCATCTCAACCTCGACAGCGCCCGTATCGGAAGTTTTGAGGTCTGCGATTATATTGTTGTTCGGAAACTTTGCGCGAAGCGCCCTGACGGCTGCCATCCCCTCGCTTTTTACGAGAGGAGTGCCCGCTTCAATCCAGTCAGCCCCGCCCGCGACAGCTTCTTCAGCTATTTTTACTGCCCTGCTTAACTCAGTTAAGTCCAATGCCACCTGCAGTATAGGATTCATAATTCTATTTGGATTGGCAAGGCTATAAGTCTGATGGAGTATTAACCATTTACAGATATGGATATCTCAGGATTTTTTGTAGCGGCTGCGGTTATTCTCCTGATATATCTGTTTATGATTTTTCCAAATCCGCTGAGACGCAGGCGCTTTGATGTTTTTTCAAAAAAATACATAGCCCACCGCGGTCTTTTTGATAACAAAAGCACAGCCCCTGAAAATACAATTCCGGCTTTCAGAAAAGCGGTTGAAAAATCATACGGTGTGGAGCTGGATGTTCAGCTAACGAAGGATAAAAAAGTCGTTGTAATCCATGATTATGATTTAAAACGCGTATGCGGTGTTTCCGTAAAAATCTCTGAACTGACTTTTGATGAACTCTCGCGGTTTAAAATATTTAATTCAGAAGAGCACGTACCGCTTTTTTCGGATGTTTTGAAAATCATAAATGGTTCTGTTCCTCTTGTTGTTGAGATTAAATCAGAATTTGTCGGAGGCGAACTCTGTGAAAAAACAGCAGAGCTTCTTGATGACTATAACGGGAACTTCTGCATAGAAAGTTTCAGTCCGTTTTCGCTTCTCTGGTTCAGAATTCACCGACCTAAATTTCTGCGCGGTCAGCTCGCAACGAATTTTGTTAAGGACAGGATTGAAAAATCTCTGCCTGTGAAAATTGTTCTGACGAACTGTCTTGCAAATTTTATTTCTTTTCCGGACTTTATTTCATACAATCACAAATATGCAAATCAGTTTTCTTTTTGGGTGTGCAGAAAAATTCTCAGAGCAAGAACAGCGTGCTGGACTGTAAATGATGAGTTAAGTCTTGAAAAAGCGGAAGAGATTTTTGACGCGGTTATTTTTGATGGGTTTGAGCCGTCTGAATATAAATAGGAGTTACGCGGCTGATGATAATAAAACGCGTAACTCCTATTTATAAATCAGATTACACTATTGGACAAACTCAGTACGATGAATTTATTCTATGTATTTTGCAGTGTATGGACAAAATACCATGCACTTAAGGCAGAGCGTGCACTGTTTTCTGACGATGATTTCTTCCCGCGTTGTTGTTATGCTCCATGTTTTTCCGAGCAGGGCTTTACTCTGGCAGACGTTCACGCAGATTGTGCAGTCTCTGCACTGCGGCTCTTTTGGCGTTTCGCTTGTTGTGATAAACGGGGCTGAGGTAAGGACTTTACCGAGCATTACGGCGCATCCGTATTTTTCAGTTACGAGCAGATTGTTTTTTCCGATAAATCCAAGCCCTGCTCTTAGCGCTGCGGTTTTATGTGGGAAGCGTCCGGTTTTCAGTTTGGCAACACTGCTGTATCCTTCCGCTTCGAGCATTTCTGCAAATTTTACGGAGAGACTGTCCATTTTACGTTCTGTGTTGAAGACTTCTTTTCGCTTCGGCTCTAAACCTGCTTTGAGAGTTCCGATGTACTCTTTGGAGAGTGCTTTTCCAAATAGTACGGCACAGTTATGTCCGTCTGTCATTTCCTGCGGGAACATGGAGATGTCAACAAAATATACAAAATCCGCACCGCTGTCTTTGATGCGCTTTTCCCATGTTTTGTTCAGTTCAATGCGTGATTTTTCTGTATCCATTCTTTTGCGGTTTATTGTAATAATACAGATATAGACGCAAAAGTATAAAAAATAAGTTCCTCATTGAGAGCCTGTCCAATGGTGGATTCTTATATTTATGTTTCATCGTCTGAAAACAACTCTGATTTCTGCGAACAAACACCAAATCATAAAAATAAGCTTAATTAGAGTTTATTTTTACTGCGTCTTGAGAAATTATACCCATCAGTAACAAACTTAACATAATTTGAAAACATAAGTATTCTGTATGGCATTAATTACTCCCGAATTAAAAGAACAGATGACCAAAGTAGGAATACTTCACCTCGCGACAGCCTCAAAAGCAGGTGTTCCAAACGTAGCCCCAATGGGTGCTGTGATGATTACAGACGATGCAGTCTTAATTGCCAACAACTACATGAAAAAGACGCTTGCCAACATCAAAGAAAACCCGCAGGTCTCGGTTCTTGTATGGAACAGAGAAATCGGAAACTGTTTCCAGCTTAAAGGCACAGCCGAAATTGTCTCCGGAACCGCAGACCACAAAAAAATGAAAGAGATGCTCGATGCCAAAAAGCCCGGAGCTTACCCCTGCAAAGAACTCGTCGTTATCACAGTCAAAGAAATCTTTAACTGCATGCCCGGCGCAAATGCGGGAAACAAGATTGCATAAACTTTTTTTTATCTTCTGTCCTTCACAATCGTAGAAAGAATCAATGATACAGCCGCCAGAATCACAGCAAATATCATTGAGCCGTGGAAACCTGACATAAATATATCATAGTCAAGCTCGGTAAACGAAACAACACCGCCCGCACTTGTCAGGACTGTAAACAGGCACGCAAACAAAGCTGTTCCCACAACTCCGCCGAAATAAATACAGGTCACCATAAGAGAAGAGCCAAGAGCTCTCTCACCTTCGGGCATCCACTCAACAATTCTGCTTCCGCCCGGACCGCCCGATAATCCAAGTGACAAACTCCATAAAACAAATGAGATCACAAGAACAAATATACTCCATTCGGGAACTATGAAAACATAAATCAGAGTCTGAATAAGTGCCGCAAGAGACGCCGCAGCCATAAACCAGCGTCTTCCTTTTTTATCAGACCATTTGCCTATTGGGATACTAATAATTCCAACAATAACCGGAGTTATGAACATAAAAAATCCTGCTGTAAGCGAATTCATTCCAAGACCTGCCGTGAGGTAGAAGGGCATGAGATACAGAATACCGCAGCAAATTATCTGAATTATGAAGAAGGCAAGATAAACGGAAGTCACCTGCCAGATTTTAAAAACTCTTATGTTGAACACAGGATACTTACAGCGCAGCTCGCGGATTACAAAAAGAACTGCGGCGGCTATTGTTACCGAGCCGACGGCAATAATCTGCGTGTTTGAAATTCCAAGATGCGGCAGACGCTCAATACAGAAAATTCCGCACGCCATTGCGACAAATATGAGGACAGAACCTATTATGTCAAACGGCTCACGCTCACATTTTTCCGCTTTGGGAATCACCTTCATCGCAAAAATGAATGAGGCTATTCCTATCGGGATATTGATTAAAAATATCCAGTGCCACGAGAAGAACTCGGTAATAATTCCGCCGACCGCAGGTCCGAGAGCAAATCCTATTGAGCCTGCAGCGGTCAGAACCGCAAACGAGAATCCGAGCATTTTTGAAGGCAGAAATTTTACGCAGAGCAGAGGGCCGCAGGCAATAATAAATGCGGCTCCAAGCCCCTGAATTACTCTTGCGAAGAGAAGAAACTCAAGCGTTGGAGATGTTCCGCAAAGAGCTGAGCCAATAGTAAATACAGCAAAGCCCGTGAGGAAAAATTTTTTGATGTGCGCTCCGTCTGCGAGTTTACCTATGATGAGGACAAGCCCCGCGACTACCAGAAGATAAGTGATGATTACCCAGGAAACTGTTCCTGTGTCGGTTGAGAAGTCGTTTGCTATGACAGGGAGAATTATATTTACAATAGATCCGTCTATTGTGTCCATCAGCATAGCCGATGCAACGGAGATTAAAAATAATATCTGGAGGTGACGTTCTTCAATGACTGACATGGTTTGCTTTATTATGTCTCTCAGAAATATAAAATTATCGTTATAAAATAATTGAGAGGTCAATACAACAACTCATAAATAAATTAATGCTCCAATGATGAGTATATATGATTGAAATAGACGGGGAAGACATAATTTGCCTTAAAAAAGTGGCATTACTCGGCGGCTGCTGCGGGCCTGTGAAAATCTCCACACAAAAACTCGGAGATATGCTTGGGCTCAGCCAGCAGACAGCGTCAAGAAGGCTCATGCATCTTGAAAAGATGCATCTTGTAACCCGTACAACCGAATCTTCCGGGCAGTATGTTCTTCTGACAAAAGAAGGAGAAGAACTTCTTCGCCGTGAATTCAGTGAATACGCAAAAATATTCGAACAGTCAAACGAGCGCTACATACTCAAAGGCGTTTTGGTTTCCGGTGTGGGTGAGGGAAGATACTATATGTCAATTCCTCACTATCAGGAAAAATTTTTTGAGATATGCGGATTCGAACCATATTCAGGTACACTCAACGTAAAACTTAATCCGCAGAGCCTGCAGATTAGAAAACGCATGGATGCTCTTGAATGGTCAATTATTCCCGGCTTCAAAGATGAGCACAGACAGTTCGGCGACGCAAAATGCATCAAATGTAAAATATCGGGAATCGACTGCGCTATAGTTGCGCCTGTTCGAACACATCATCCGTCAGAAATCATAGAAATAATTTCCGGAACACGGCTCAGAGATAAATTATCAATAAAGGATGGGGATGAAGTCGTAGCCGAAATCGACATCTCCTGATTTTTATTCGTAAGTAAATATTTCTTCAATTGTCGTGTCGAAGTATCTTGACATCTTGAATGCAAGTTCAAGAGACGGATCGTATTTACCTTTTTCAATGGCAAGAATTGTCTGACGAGTAACCCCCAAAGCCTGAGCAAGAGCGTCCTGAGTTAAGTCGTGCATTGCTCTGTAGACTTTGACTTTATTCTTCATCTTCTTCTTCTCCTCCGTATTTGCGGGAGTAATAGTATCTGAATCCTACGTATACAAAGAGTATGACAATAAAGAGAATTATTTCCCCGATTGCAAACATCCCAAGCTGTGAGATTGGTATTGTATCCGGAGGTACCGGGAAAAACGAAACGCTTTCCATTGCTCCTTGGGGGAATTCGGGTAAAACAGGTCTTTCCATTCTGAAATTATGAAATCCGAGAGGACCGCTGAAAACATAAACCACTATGGCAATATTCAGGGTAAGGAAGAGAATGATTGCCGTTTTTATTGTTGCCGCAGCGGTTTTCATTCCTATGAACATCTGGCGTTCGTCCATGATGACGTCTGTGACTTTGTGTCTGCAGATGAAAAATAATATTCCCGCAACCACTATCGCGCCTGCAATTATGAATGGATTGGATAGATTGATTGATAAAATAAACAGTAATACGAGCGCTATTGCAATAAACCCGCAGATTATGTAAAATGTATTCTTTTTCATTTAATATACATAATGTATAGGTCGTTTAACATTATAATTCTTATGTGGAGTATATGGACACTATGTTGAGTTTATTCAATTGTTATATTAATTTTGTTAATAAAATTTCAAGTATGTTATTGTTTTTAGTTACATGGCCAAATAAATTCCAAGACGAAACTATAAAATACAATTTTAGAATCGGTTAAAAAATCTGAATCAACGAACGTGGATACTCAAAACAGATTTAATAATAT
>JAUNXW010000091.1 GCA_030539595.1 Methanocorpusculum sp.
TTTTCGCGTTATTTCGTGTGTCTTTCGTGGTGTAACGAAATGTGTACACACTGAAGCTGAAAACTTAGTCTAAAAAACACCGCGTAAGTCCTATTAGGATTACCGTTCATAAAGCAAATTCAATCCGATGAGTTTCTTGTTATTATCCCTGACGATTTGTTTCTAAAACTTAGAGTTGAGTTGATTAATTAACCGGAAATCAAAATCTCAATCCATCCAGTCTCTTTTAATTTTTATAGACTTATGCTTTGAGTAATAGAGACCGACCCCTTTATTTCCACTGGAACATTCAAAACACATCCGGAAAAGATGAAAGCTAAATGAGCGCGGTTCACGAGAAAACTTTTCATGGTTCACCTCATCATCAAAGTTGAACTCATCTTCTCCTGCAAGTTTTCATTTTCATTTTTTTCTTTGTTAATTTTTTTAATTTTATAACTACCTAAAGTAAAGTATATATATTAATAAAAATATAAATAACAAATGAATACCTCTACAGGAATTAAAAAAACATTTTTTTGAATTATACCAAAATAAGTTCCAGTGGAAACAAAGGGGTCAGGGTGTATTACATCAAACACTCTCTACAGAAAATTACACTCCTCCTCCTAAATAAAATAGATGAATTCTAAAAAATTATTCCTTGTATAAACTTACAACCTCTCCGATAACCACAATCGCAGGAGGTCTGAATATAACTTTTTCAGATACTTCTTTCAAATCTTCAAGAGTTGAACAGGTAACCCTCTGATTTTTTCTGAAACCGCTCTCAATAACAGCTATCTTTGTTTCGGGTTTCATTCCGTTATCGATAAGTAAATCAGAAATCAGAGGGAGATTCTTTACGCCCATATAAATAACAATAGTTCCGGGGCACTTTGCAAGCCATTTCCAGTCCATTGATGAAACCTCTTTATCCGGATTTTCATGTCCTGTGATAAGCGTAACTGAACTTGCGAAATCTCTGTGAGTTACCGGAATTCCGACACATTCCGGAACTGCAATCCCGCTTGTGATTCCCGGAATCACCTCAACCTCAATATCATTCTCACGCAGCGTCTCCATCTCCTCCCCTCCCCTTCCGAAAACAAACGGGTCTCCTCCCTTAAGCCTTACAACATTTCCTCCCTCAAGAGCCTTTTCAACCAGAAGTTTTTCAATATCAGTCTGCTTCATCGTATGATGACCGCCGAATTTTCCGACATCAATCTTTTCCGCAGAAGCCGGAAGCGAAGAAATAATTTCATCTCCCGGGAGCTGATCGTATAAAATCACATCAGCCTTATCAATGACTTCTCTTGCCTTTATCGTCAAAAGTCCGAGACCTCCCGGACCTGAACCAACTAAATACACTTTGCCTTTCATTTCAAATCTCCGCAGACCGCTTTTGCCTCAGCAATTAAATCCCAAGCCTCATCTTTTAAGTTTTGACCTATCTCTCTTGCCTCCTCAATTGAATTTACTTCTGCTGAAACCCTCTCGGTTTTTGAACCGTCGAGCGAGAGAATTTCTGCGGTGAGCTGACCCCTCAGGCAATAAATTCCCTGAGGAATAAAACACCCTCCGCCGATTTCTTCCATCACAGCTCTTTCCATCATCGTATCGTATGCGGAAAGCCCGTCGTTTAAAAGACCTGCGGCTTCGTAAATTTCCGGAGAATCGCAGCATACAACAGCAACAGTTCCCTGATTTGGCGCGGGAACGAAATCATTTGCCGAAAGCCTGAAACCATTCTCGCGGTAATTCATTCTCACAAGACCCGCTTCTGCAAGTAAAATTGCTTCAAACTCGCCCGCTTTAAGCTTCGCAAGTCTGGTATCAATATTTCCTCTGAGCGATTTTATCTCAATACCTTTTGTATCGCGATAATATCTCATAAGCTGTGCTTTTCTTCTGAGGCTTGAAGTTCCGATAACGGAAAGTTCCGTCATTGGTTTATTCGTCACCATATAATCATAAGGCGGGTCTCTTTTTAAAATTGCAGCCGTTATTATTCCGTCAGGTCTGTAGGTTGGAATATCTTTCATACTGTGAACCGCCATATCAATTTCTCCAAAAAGAATTGCGTTGTCGAGTTCTCGAACAAATACTCCGTAGCTTCCTATTTGGTGAAGTCCCCTATCAGTTACCGCGTCGCCTTTGGTTTTTATAATTTTGACCTCGGTCTTGAAACCGAGCTCGGAAAGAAGCGAGACGACTTTATTCGTCTGAGCCAAAGCGAGTTTACTTCCGCGTGTTCCGATTTTTATTACAGACATGTCTCGTAGACCTTACAGATTTTATCGACTTCTTCTTTTTCGTGCGCGAACGAAAGGAAGTTGGTTTCAAACTGCGACGGCGGAATAAAAACCCCCGAAGCAAGAGCTTTTCTGAAAAATTTCGTGAATGCTTCCGTGTTACATTCTTTTGCCTCGCGGTAATTCTGCGGGGCTTCGTTTCTGAAGAAGAATTTAAACATTGAGCCTTCAAAGACAAAAGCTCCGCTCGCTTGAGAGGGGATGCTTTCTGCGATTCTTTTTACGTTATCCTCAGTTTTTGTGTAGAGTTTTTCATTCTCATGCAGATATTTGTTTACCGCAATGCCTGCTGCCATTGTCAGCGGATTTGCGTTGAATGTTCCGGCATTATAAACCGCACCCGCAGGAGAAATATTATTCATAATCTCGCGGCTTGCTCCGAAAACTCCAATAGGAAATCCTCCGCCGGCAATTTTTCCAAGAGTTGTTATATCGGGTTTCACACCGTATTTTACCTGAGCGCCGCCGATTCCAAGCCTGTAGCCTGTTATTACCTCATCGAAGATGAGTAAAACATCATGGGCTTTTGTAATCTCCCGCACGTCTTTTAAGTAATTTTTCTTAGGTCTAATAGGACCTATGTTTCCAAGGACAGGCTCAATAATAAGCGCGGCTGTGTTTTTATTTTTTGAAAGAACTTCTTCGAGAGCCTCGCAGTCGTTGTATGGAATCTGCATCGTATGCGATGCTACATCATTTGGAACACCCGCAGAGTCTGGTGTTTCGTGAGTTGTTGCCCCGCTTCCGGCTGCAATAAGCACTGCATCATGAGCTCCGTGAAAACCTCCCTCGATTTTTACGATGTCGGTTTTTCCCGTAAATCCTCTGGCAAGCCGAATTGCAGCCATTGTCGCCTCAGTTCCCGTAGAAACGAAGCGAACCATATCTATTGAAGGATGGTCTCCTGCTATTCTTTTGGCAAGGTCAAGCTCAAGCTCTGTTGGAGTTCCAAAAAGCCAGCCTTTTTCAAGTTGATTTGCTGCGGCTTTTTTCACGGTTTCATTCTGATGACCGAGAAGCAGAGGTCCGTAGCCCAAACAGCAGTCAACGAGTTTTTCTCCGTCGACGGTTTCAAGAACCGCTCCTTTCGCTGATTTCACATAGAAAGGATACGGCTTTATTGCCCTGACGGGGCTTGAAACTCCGCCCGGAAGCAGATTCTTTGCTTCTGCGAAAAGTTCTTCGGATTTCATTTAAGCCACCCCACTAAGTCTCTTGTATAATATGTTATAATCAAATCAGCACCCGCACGTTTTATTGAAGTCATTGCCTCAAGAACAATTTTTTTCTCATCAATCCATCCGTTAATAGCGGCGGCTTTAATCATTGAGTATTCGCCCGAAACATGATAAGCCGCAACAGGTAAGCCGAGGCTTTTAACATCAGCGACGACGTCGAGGTAAAATGTCGCAGGCTTCACCATCAAAATATCCGCTCCCTCTGAAACGTCCTCTTCGCTTTCACGGAAAGCCTCGCGGGCGTTTGCGGGATTCATCTGATACGTTTTTCTGTCGCCGAAAGAAAATCCAGAGTCGGCTGCTTCTCTGAAAGGTCCGTAAAGGGCTGAGGCAAATTTGCTACTGTAAGACATTATGGGTGTGTTTGAAAAACCCGCTTCGTCAAGTTTTTTTCGGATAAAAGAAATCATTCCGTCAAGCATACAGCTTGGGGCAACGATATCTGCGCCGGCTTTTGCGTGGCTTACTGCAATTTTTCCGATGAGTTCAAGAGATTTGTCGTTATCCAAATCAGGTCCGTCGCAGGTTTTTGAAATTATACCGCAGTGCCCGTGCGAAGTGTATTCGCAGGCGCAGACATCAGTTATAACAACTAAAGCCGGAGCAGTTTTTTTCATTTCGCAAACCGCAGTCTGAATCACTCCGTTTTCAGCAAACGCACCCGAAGCGCATTCATCTTTTTCGCTTGGGATACCGAATAAAATCACAGAGCGGACGCCTTCTGCTGCAAGTTCTTTTGCAAGCGAACCCGCTTCTCTTAACGGGTATCTGAACTGCCCGGGCATTGAATTTATTTGAGAACGTTCTTTGGCTGTTTCGTCAAAAAAAATCGGCATTATGAAATCTTCTGCATTCAAACGCGTCTCTGTGAATAAATCACGAAGAACGCCTCTTCTGAGCCTTCTGAATCTTGTTTCAGGATACATTTAGTTACAACCTCTTGTTATTTTATCCACAACTTCTCTTGCGGCGGATACATCTTTTTCTTCCGCGGTTCTGCGAATTGCCGAACCTGCGTCCTCAAGTAATTTTTTTGTGAGAGAGCAGGTAAGGTCATTGATTATTTTTTCAGCGTCAGCCCCGTTTTCAAGTTTTTTTACGGCTTTTTCAAGTTCGCGTTTTCTTATGTCCTCAGCCCATGAGTATAACTCGGCAAGTACATCTCCTGCGGCTGTTTTGTTGATGAGTTTTACAAACTCGGGCAGATACTCTTCGATGATTTCTTCGGCGTGTTTTTTTTCGGCTGCTCTGCTGTTCAGGTTCTGTTTTGAGATTCCTTTAAGGTCGTCGATTGTGAAAAGATTCACTCCGGCAATTTCGGCGCAGGATTTTTCAACGTCGCAGGGTTGTGCGATGTCAATTATAATGAGTTTTCGCGGGGCTTCATCGAGAGGCCAGAATCTGTCTTCCATGATTTCTGAAAGCCTTTCGGCTTTTATTATTTCATGCGGTGCTGAGGTGCATGAAATTACGACGTCTGAAAGACCGATACATGAGTAGAGCTGGTCTAAGTGCATTGCGCGGCCGCCGATTTCATCTGCGAGCCTGACTGCGTTTTCGTAGGTTCTGTTTGTTACGTAAATTGCCCGCAGGTGTTTTTCCGCAAGTGATTTTGTGACGAGCTTTCCCATTTCTCCGCCTCCGACTACGAGGATGTTTTTGCCGTCGAGGTCGCCTAAAAGTTTTTCTGCGAGTAAAACCGCAGCAGAGCCTATGGAAACAGCCCCTTTGTTTATTTTTGTGCTGGAGCGGATTCTTACACCAAGTCTTATTGCTGCGTTTACCGATTGCGAAACTACGCAGTCGGAGGCTTTAGCGTCTTCGGAGATTAGCAGGGCGTTCTTTAGTTGTCCGAGAATCTGGTCTTCTCCGACGATTAAGGATTCTGTTCCCGCGGCAAGTTTTGATAGGTGAAGGAGAGCGCCTTCGTCTTCGAAGAAGATGAAGCCGCTTCTGTTTTCTTTTTTTAAGAATTCGGCGAGTTTGTTTTTACTTCCGTGCACGAGAATTTCAACGCGGTTGCAGGTCTGAAGAAGGATTATTCCTTCGAAATTTTCTTTGGCTTTTTTAAGAAATGCGGTCTCGTCTTCGAATCTTGCTTTTGATAGCTCCGACTGGTCGTGATTTTTGTGGTCGAAGGAGGCAAGGGCAAGTTTTACACGCAGAGAGTCTGACATTTTTTTATTAATTAATCTGTTTGTTTCATACTTTAATATATGTTTTTCATACTGAGAAAGTCTGTTCAATGCGGAAACCTTTGGGTTTCTCAGCCGAGCAAAGAGAATGTTTGCGAATCTTTGATTTGTACTGCATCGAAAAGATTTAGACTAAGTTTTTGCTCTTCTTATGTTTTATAAGAAAAAGAAACCGCGAACGCAAACTGAAAGTTTGCTAAGTTAAGACGGAGACCTTTAGGTCTCTCAGTCGAGCAAGTCGAAGACTTGTGAAGCTCAATAAATTGAACCGCGAATCTCGCGAATCTCGCACTTCGTGCTCCGCGAATGCCTTTTCTTAACGTCGCTCTCCTAAACTCTTCGAGTTTACTCGTCGCTCTCGCGACCGCGACTAAAAAGGCTGAGGCGCTGTTTGCGCCTCTTTTCTATGTATTCTTGTGAATTTTAGACAAGATAAATTTAATTTGAGCGGCGCTAAAAACACCGTCTCAGCAATCGCCGCTGCGATCGCGAGAGCGACGAGACGAAGTCGAGAGCAGCGAAATGCGATTGCTTTCGCGGAGCACGAAGTGCGAGATTCGCGTGATTCGCGGTTTTTTTCTTATCAATCACAAGTAGAGCAAAAACTGTGTCGATTAAAAAATGAACTAAATCTTTTTGCAACAATACAGCTGATAAATTTATCACAGATTATGCAAGATTTTTTACAAGTTCAGATATTATTTCGTCTTCTTTCTTTTCTCTGTGGGTAATGTCCGTTACCGATTTGTATCCGTTTCTTTCTTTTAAGAGTGAGCCGCCTGAGGAAACCACGAGGTGAACTTTTTCTTTTGGTAAATTTTTGAAAAGCATGCTGAACGCTGGAACGATTTTTCCTGCCCAAAGAGGAGTTACTGCGATGTATTCGTCTGCGTCAAGTTCTCCGCCGAGACTGATTTCTACATCTTTGTTCGTCGATGCGTAGTATCCTCCGCGAATATAACCGACAGCTCCGCTCCAGTTCATATTGTCTTTGAGTTCGATTATTTCGGAGTTGAGCAGTTTGGATATTTTTTCTGCTATGCGTTTACTGTTGCCTGTTCTTGTGAAGTATATTACTTTGAGAGTCATATTTTTATGAATAATGGTTATTGATGATTGTATATACGTATTTGCGTGAAAGAGTTTGTCCAATCGTGATTAAATCCGTTGGGCAAGATTTAGATTAAGTTTTAGGTTAGGGTGCAGACACATTTCGTGTTTTGTTGCGTAAGCTAAAAGTCAATTTTATATTTTTGTTTTCGTGT
>JAUNXW010000227.1 GCA_030539595.1 Methanocorpusculum sp.
GGTTCTAATAGAAACATTATGATTCTCAACTTCCTTCTCCCCGATGATCACCATATATGGAACACGCTCGGTGTACTGAGCCTGACGAATCATATATCCGATTTTCTCGTTTCTGTTGTCAAGCTCACAGCGGACTTTTGCGTCTTTAAGCATCTTGAAAACCTCATTCGCATAATCCTCACCCTTCTTGGAAACCAGAAGAATCTTAGCCTGCATGGGAGCAAGCCATGTCGGGTATTTTCCCGCAAAGTGTTCGGTTAAGATACCGATGAAACGCTCTATTGAACCGAAACATACTCTGTGAATCATAATCGGACGCTGTTTCACATCGTTTTCGTCAATATAGAACAAATCAAAGTTAATCGGCATCTGGAAATCCAATTGAATAGTTCCGCACTGCCATGTCCTTCCGAGACAGTCTTTTAAGTGGAAATCAATCTTAGGTCCGTAGAAAGCGCCGTCCCCTTCGTTGATTGTGTAAGGCAGATGCATACTTTCAAGAGCGTCTTTCAGACCGTTGGTTGCAGCTTCCCAGTCCTCATCGCTGCCCATACTGTTTTCCGGGCGTGTTGAAAGTTCAAGGAAATACTCAAAGCCGAATTTTGTGTAGACCTGATTAATGAGTTTTACAACTCCGGCAATCTCATCTGCAATCTGGTCTTTTCTCATAAAGATATGCGCATCGTCCTGATTGAAGCATCTTACACGGAAAAGTCCCTGAAGTGTGCCTTTGAGTTCATGGCGGTGAACGAGACCGACTTCCGCAAGACGCATTGGAAGTTCGCGGTAGCTGTGAGGCTCGTTTGCGTAAACCATAACTCCCCCGGGGCAGTTCATCGGTTTAATGCAGTAATCCTCATCATCTATTTTCGTGGAATACATATTGTCTTTGTAGTGATCCCAGTGACCGCTTGTTTCCCAAAGTCTGCGGTTCATTATCATGGGAGTTGAAATCTCCTGATAACCGTTTGCGGTATGGAGTTCGCGCCAGTATTCCATGAGGGAATTTTTGACAATCATGCCGTTTGGAAGGAAGAACGGAAAGCCCGGGCCTTCGTCGGAGAACATAAAGAGTTTCATGTCTTTTCCGATTTTTCTGTGGTCGCGGCGCTCGGCTTCTTCCTGAAGCTTGAGGAAGTCTTCAAGTTCCTTCGGTGTCGCAAATGCTGTTCCGTTGATTCTTGTGAGCATCTTGTTTTTGCTGTCGTTCTTCCAGTAAGCGCCGGAAAGACCTGTCAGTTTGAATGCTTTCAGAGACTGGGTTGATGTCAGGTGAGGACCTGTACACATATCGATATATTCTCCCTGCTGATAGAAACTTAATGGGGCGTCTTCCGGTAAGTCTGAGATGTGCTCGATTTTGTAAGGTTCGTTTCTTTCCTTCATCAGATTCAGCGCGTCTTCGCGTGAGAGAATTGAGGGTTTTATCGGTAAGTTTGCCTTGACAATCTTACGCATCTCCTGCTCAATTGCGGGAAGTTCTGTGTCGGAAAGTTTGATGTTTCCCAAATCCACATCGTAGTAGAATCCTTTTTCTGTTGCCGGCCCATAGGCAAAAGATGCATTCGGATACAGGCGTTTGACAGCCTGGGCTAAAATGTGAGCCGCACTGTGACGTATTACGTGCAGTTCCTCTTCTTTTGGGCAGTCGCCCGTTTTTCCGTCGCTGTAAATGACTTTCATTAATTTGATTCCCTATTTTGAATTTGTATTTATGATTTTTCGGATGCACTTAGCTCGAAAATATTCCTATACTTTTTGGCTTGGGAAGACATATTCATTTCGTTAGTGTTCATAACCGTGAGCTTGTCAAATAGCG
>JAUNXW010000092.1 GCA_030539595.1 Methanocorpusculum sp.
GCAGACGACGCAATCGCATACCTTGAACAGGTTATTGATTTCAAGCGTGCAGTTCCGTTCCACCACTTTGCAAGAAACGTTCACCACCAGAAGAGCTTAAACGGAAAGACCTTCGGAACAGCAGCAGGAAGATACCCTGTCAAAGCAGCCGCAGAATACATCCGCTTAATTCGTTCCGCACAGAAGAATGCAGAATATGCAGGACTCGCACCGGAAAAGATGGTGATTGTTCACGCCGCAGCAAACAAAGGAAGATGCATGAAAGCAATTTTCCCGAGAGCTATGGGCAGAGCAACTCCAAAACACAGAGATACTGTAAACGTTGAGTTAATTCTCCGTGAGGTGCAGTAAGATGACTATCGAAAAGAAATTTGTCGCAGACGGCGTTCGTAAGGTAAGAGTCGAGCAGTACCTTAACAAGGAACTTAAGCGTGCAGGATACGGAGGAATGGACATTGTCAGAACTCCGGTCGGAACACAGGTCACAATCTTTGCGGAAAAGCCGGGTATCGTAATCGGTAAAGGCGGAAAACTGGTTCGCCAGCTTACAACCGACCTTACAAATGTTTACGGTATCGATGCACCGCAGGTTGAAGTCCAGCAGGTGCCGAACCCGAGCTTAAACGCACAGATTATGGCTGAGCGCTTGGCAAATGCACTCGAGAGAGGATGGTACTTCCGTAAGGCAGGAACATCTGTAATCCGCCGTGTAATGGACTCCGGAGCTCTCGGCTGCGAAGTTATTATCGCAGGAAAACTCACAGGTGCACGTGCACGTGTTCAGAAGTTCGTTGAAGGCTACATTAAACACTCCGGTGAACCGGCTGAGTCTATTGTAGAGACAGGATACGCAACCGCTATCAAGAAGCTCGGTATTATCGGTGTTCAGGTTAAGATTGTTCCGCCTGAGTCGAAGTTACCTGACCAGTTCGAGATCAAAGCCGATGCCAACCCGGCACCGGCACGTGTTATCGAGACTGATGTATTTGATGAGTTTGATGCAGAGTTAGCGGCAGAGCCTGTGCAGAAGTTTGAAGAGGAGGCATTATAAAATGGCTATCTTCAGAGCAAAAGATGTTGCACAGTTTTCGGTTGAAGAACTTGCGGAAAACGAGCAGAAACTGAAACTTGAGCTTATTCAGCACTACGGTAAAGTCAGTGCGGGCGGAGCTCCGGAAAACCCGGGTAAAATCAGGGAAATCCGCAGAACCATTGCACGCATTAAGACTGAGCAGAACAAGAGAGAGCAGGCTTAAATCTAAATGATTACTCCGCAGAATGTTTTAAGGCACGAGCTTATCGGGCTTTATGCGTCTGTGGAGAAGTCATGCAATCTTTTTGAGAAAGATGTTTTTGGTCTCATTGTTGATGAGACCAGAAATACTGTTTCTTTAAACACGCCAAACGGTGTGAAGATTTTTGAAAAGCACGGCAGAGTTTTCCGTGTGATTATTCCAGACGGAACTGTTGTCAGAATTGACGGCGACGCTTTGGTTTACAGAAGCAAAAGAAGAAAGTAAGGTCTCTGCTTTTAACCAAAACAACCTCATAAACATATAGTTAGCCAAGTATTAAATTACTCTTGAGGATGTCAAAATATTGAATCTGATATTTAAACAAATTTGAAATAGTAATTTGTTTGTCCTCAAAATTATCTGGCGAGACATCGAAAAGATTTAGTTTATCTTTTTATAATTGACAAAGTTTTTTTTTATCTTCTTGTGATTGATAAGAAAAAGAAACCGCCATTCACGCCAATGTCGTCGCTTCGCAAATCAGAGATTTGCTCATGTCCTATTCACTTCGTTTCCTCGACCTTCGCTCCACCCTTCTCCATTCGGAAATCGCAACGGCGATTACTGAGACTGTGTCTTGCCACAGAATTTAAAAGACCAACATAACAACAATCTCAAACTCAAAATTAAAACATACTCAACTCAAAAACCTAAAAATTTTAGCATCGGACAAGTTCATCAACAATAAAAAAAAGATTATTCTTCCGTCTCTTCTTCAGAATTCTCTGAGAGTTCAGGCTCTTCAATCACATCAGATTCATCGTCTGGGGTTACAACCGTAACGCTTGTAACTCTGTCGCCTGCATCAGGCTTAATCACACGAACGCCCTGGGTGCTTCTTCCCTGAACGGAAATATTTCCAACGGATGTTCTCATAACAACACCCGCAGCAGTTGTTAAAACAATCTCATCTGTTTCATTAACCGCCATAGCGGAAACAACATAACCGCGTTCGAAGTTGGAAATTATCGAGCGTATTCCCTGCGTGCCTCTGCCATGTCCCTTGAATTCATCAAATTCAGTTCTCTTGCCGTATCCTTTATCGGTTAAGACAAGCAGATACTTGGTTTCGACAAGAGTAAGAGCACAGACATAGTCTTCGTCATATTTCAGTCTGATACCGATAACTCCCTGCGTGCCTCTGCCGGTTGAACGAACATCCTCTTCTGAGAATCTGAGCGACTGACCGTAAGCAGTTGTAAGAACCATGTCCGACTTTCCGTCAGTTAAAACGACATCGACAAGTTCGTCGCCGTCGAGCAGTGTAATTCCCATAATTCCACCGGTTCTCGGGCGCGAGAACAAAGTCTGCGAGAATTTACCGACACGTCCCTTCTTCGTTGCGTAGAAGAAGTATTTATCTTCCGCGAAATCTCTGATGGGTATAACCGCAGAAACATCCTCGTCGGTTAAGTTCAGCAGGTTGACGATTGCCTTGCCTTTGGATGTGCGTGAGCCTTCGGGTATCTCGTAAACTTTCAGCCAGTAAACTCTGCCTTTGTTCGTGAAGCAGAGCAGATAGTCGTGAGTGTATGCGGTAAACGCTTTGTCGACGGTATCCTCTTCTTTTGTGGTGATTCCCGCAACTCCTCTTCCTCCGCGCTTCTGCTGGCGGTAGATATCAAGCGGAACACGCTTGATATAATTCTGTGAGGTTAAGGTGACAAGCACCTGTTTGTCTTCGATTAAATCGAGGACGTCAAAGCCCGTGTTTGCCGAATAGTCAATCTTCGTGCGGCGCGGGTCTGCGTATAATGAACGAACCTCTGCCGTTTCGTCTTTGACAACTTTGAGGATGTGCTCTTCGGATTCAAGAATCCAGTGGAGCTTGTCGATGAATTTCTGAAGTCCGTCGGCTTCGTCGACAATCTTCTGACGTTCGAGTGCCGCGAGTCTGCGCAGCTGCATCTTAAGAATTGCATCAGCCTGTGCGGGACTGAAATCAAATTTCTTAACGAGCGCGTCCTGAGCCGCCGCTACATCGGGCGAAGCTCTGATTGTTGCCACAACGTCGTCGATAATATCAAGCGCCTTAAGGAAACCTGCCAGAAGGTGCATTCTCTCTTCGGCTTTTCTTAAGTCAAACTCTGAGCGGCGTCTGACAACATCCGAACGGTGTCCGATAAAATTGCGCAGCAGTTCGGCAAGAGAGAGAATCATCGGTTTTTTACCGACGATGGCAAGGTTGATGATTCCAAACGATGATTCAAGCGGCGTGTGCTTGTAGAGCTGATTTAAGACAACGTTTCCCTGAACGTTCTGTTTCAGTTCAACAATTACACGGATACCGTCTTTGTCGGATTCATCGCGAAGGTCTGCAATGCCGTCAATCGTTTTTGCCTTGACAAGCTCTGCAATCTTTTCAATCATCGACGCCTTGTTGACCTGATAGGGTATCTCGGTGATTACAATCTGCTCAAAGTTTTTCTTGCGCTCTTCAATTTCGGCAACACCGCGGACGACGACTTTGCCCTGACCGGTAAGATATGAGTTTTTGACGCCGTCCGTTCCCATGATTACTCCGCCTGTAGGAAAATCCGGTGCGGGCAGAATTTTCATCATTTCGTCGACATTCATGTCGGGTTTGTCGATGTAGGCGTTGACAAGGTCGCAGACCTCACCCAAGTTGTGCGGCATCATATTTGTCGCCATACCGACAGCAATACCCATAGTTCCGTTGACTAAGAGGTTCGGTATTTTTGACGGAAGAACATCCGGCTCAAATGCAGAACCGTCAAAGTTTGGAACCATATCAACGGTTTCTTTGTCGATATCTTCCAGAAGACTTTCGGCAGTCTTTGTAAGACGCGCTTCGGTATAACGCATTGCCGCAGCGGAGTCGCCGTCAATTGAACCGAAGTTACCCTGACCGTCGACTAAAGTGTAGCGGTAGCCGAATGGCTGAGCCATTTTTACGAGTGTGTCGTATATGGCAGAGTCACCGTGCGGGTGGTAGTTACCCATGGTGGCAGCCACAGCTTTTGCGGATTTCTTATACGCTTTGTCGCTTGTGTTGCCCTCATCGTGATACATCGCGTAGAGGATTCTTCGGTGAACGGGTTTGAGACCGTCGCGAACATCCGGTATAGCACGACCGATGATGACACTCATTGCGTAGTCGATGAAGCAGTTCTTCATCTCGTCTTCGATGTTTACAGGGGCTACTCGGTGTCCTGCCTGCGGTGCTGTCGGGTCATTAGATGTCAAGGTTCTTCACCTCCGCGGCGTGACGTTTAATAAATTCTTTTCTGGGAATAACGTCATCTCCCATCAGTTTCTCAAATATCTCGTTTGCATAGCTTGCGTCTTCCACGTGAACCTGTTTTAAGATTCTGTTTGCGGGGTTCATTGTAGTGTCCCAAAGCTGTCCGGCGTTCATTTCTCCAAGACCCTTGTATCTTTGAACAGCGCATTTGTCGCCGAACTCAGCCATGGCGGCTTTCATATCCTCTTCGGTGTAGACATATCTTTCCTGTTTTCCTTTCGCAACTCTGAACAGAGGAGGCTGGGCAATGTAGACATATCCGTTGTCTAAAAGTCCTCTCATATAGCGGTAGAAGAATGTCAGAAGAAGGATTCGTATGTGTGCACCGTCCACATCCGCATCGGTCATTATGACGACATGATGATATCTTGCACGCTCAGCGTCGAAATTTTCTCCGTAACTTGCGCCGACAGCGGATATCAGCGTTTGAATTTCAAGATTTTTGAGGGCTTTGTGTTCAAGAGCTTTTTCAACGTTCAGGATTTTTCCTCTAAGCGGTAAGATTGCCTGGAACTTTCTGTCCCTTCCCTGTTTTGCCGAACCGCCTGCGGAATCTCCTTCCACAATGTAGATTTCAGACTTTGAAGGGTCCTTTTCGGAGCAGTCGGCAAGTTTTCCGGGAAGACCTGCCATGTCGAGTGTGCTCTTTCTTCTTGCGAGTTCCTTCGCTCTGCGGGCTGCTTCTCTTGCGTTTGCCGCGTCAAGAGATTTTTTGGAAATAGCCGCGATAACTTTCGGGTTCTCTTCAAAGAACTCCGTGAGTGCCTGATAGACCATGGAGTCAACAAGTCCCTTGACGTTGCTGTTTCCAAGACGCATCTTGGTCTGACCTTCAAACTGCGGGTTGGCGATTTTTATGCTGATGACAGCCGCAAGTCCTTCACGGACATCTTCGCCTTTTACCGAGACATCTTCTTTTAAGTGCTTGTTCTCGTGAGCGCTGTTGTTTATTGCGCGGGTGAGTGCTGAGCGGAAACCTTCAAGGTGTGTTCCTCCTTCGCGTGTATTTACACTGTTTACGAATGTGTAAAGCGTCTCCGCGTATGTGTTATTGTATTGTATTGCTATTTCGACTTCTATTTTGTTGACGTCGTCGGATTTGTCTATGTAGATGGGCTGGTCGTGAAGAAGTTCCTTGCCTTCGTTTAAGTGGAGGACAAATTCTCTAAGACCGCCTTCGTAGCAGTAGGTATCCGTGTCGCCTGTTCTGCGGTCTTCGATTCTTATCTCAAGACCTTTGTTTAGGTAGGCGAGTTCACGGAATCTGTGGGCAAGCACATCGTAGTCAAATTCAACGGTTTCAAAGATTGATGAATCCGGATAGAATGTGATGCGTGTTCCGGTTTTTGACGGGGAGACACCGGCTTCCCTCATGCGCTTTTCGCGCTCTTTGAGTTCGGCGTCGGTTTCTTTGCGGCAGTGGATTTTCTGAACGATTCTGCCTTTTGAAAACACCATTGAGTAGATGTTTCCTTCTCTGAAAACTTCGGCAACCAGTTTCGTTGAAAGTGCGTTTACAACCGACACGCCCACGCCGTGAAGACCGCCTGAGACCTGATAGGTGTTTTTGTCGAACTTTCCTCCGGCGTGAAGAACTGTGAGAACAACTTCGAGAGCGCTCTTGTTCTGTTTGGGCATTATGTCGACAGGGATACCTCTTCCGTCATCTTCGACGGATACAGAGCCGTCGGCGTTGATGATAATTGTAATGTGTTTACAAAATCCTGCGAGGGCTTCATCTATTGAGTTGTCGACCACTTCGTAAACCAAGTGGTGAAGACCTCTTGTGTCGGTGCTTCCGATATACATTGCAGGTCTTTCTCTGACGGGTGTCAGACCTTCCAGAACTGTAATGTGGGAGGCATCATAATTGTCGGTCATTTAAGTTTGTTTCTCCTTAAGATTTCGGGGGTCATGCATTCTGATTTTCAAAAATAATACGGCAGATAACTGCTTTTGTTTAAATTGAATATTCCTTAATATATTGGTTCGGATTACATATTAATCTCTTGATAGGTCTGGCTGTTTCTTCTGAGAGAGAAGGAGGTTTTACGGTTAAAAACAAATGCTCTATCCTGTTGCAACGGCTGAGTTTGTCCAATGGTGTAATCCGGGATTTAAATTTGTTAGGAGTTACGCGGTTGATTACCATCAGTCAGTAGAATTGTTGTATTCTTGGTCTTTTAAATTATATCGCGAGACACCGAAAATCACCAAAGTCCCACGAAAACACTAAAAATTAAATGAATGGCTGAGTGCCTTAACCAGACCAATACACACGAAAGGCACTAAAAAATTCGAAATACACTAAAGGTTGTACTGCATCGAAAAGATTTAGTTCAGTTTTTTAACGACTAAATTATGGCTCTT
>JAUNXW010000228.1 GCA_030539595.1 Methanocorpusculum sp.
CGGAAAAATGCGATTGCCGAGAGATTTGCGTAAGTCGAGGGAGCGAAGCGACTAAGACCGAGCAAGTCGAAGACTTGTGAGATTTGCGGTTCTATCTTAACCTCATAAATACCTACCAACGCTGAGTGAAGCGATAAGCGGAGCGAAGCCCCAAGTTAGTTGAAATAAAAAACTAATCAATAAAAACAGCCAATAAGTTTTATTCAAAATAATTCAGCAGAAATACCTCAACTGTTTTTCAGCAATTCACGATAATCATTTTCAGAAAGTTTACACTCAACAAATCGCCTAAAATCTTCCTTAGTTGGAAAACACAATTCCTTATACATCTTCGAAACAAGAGAATCAGAAATATCATCACCGCCGCCGTGACTGATTTTAGTATGAATTCTCGTATTGTCACCATCTTCATCAGACAAAATAAATACTATATGGTCTTTCCTCCTGTTCTCGGAAAAACCCTTCTTCACAGCCGCAGAAGAAAACTTACGCTTGCTCATCATCAACAGCATCACCGTATTTATCAGAATATATCTCCAGAGCTTTATTAAAATCAATATATTCATCAAGTTGTTTTTTCAATTCAATTGATTCTTTCGACAATTTATGATTACTCAGCATATATGCTGCAACATAACAGTCAATCTCATCTTCAAGAGAAGAAATAATCTCATCATATGTATTACCGCAGCCCAGAATAGAGAGTTCCTTATTTCTAATGTCCCAAATAACATCCTGTGAATCAAAAGAGACATCAAAATTCATCGGCTTACGAAGCGGATAAATCCCAATTGAATTTAGACATTTAAACGTCTTCGGAATTAAAGAATCTAAACGAATCTTAAGATTTATAGCCTCAGCAACAACATCACCGTATGTCTGATTACCTCTTCTAAGAGAAATAATCCTATTGTGAACCTCAGGCGAAATTGTAACCGTCTTTTTCTGCTCGACTGCCTGCATACAAAATAATAGGCTGTTAAAGATAATATCTTTTATCCAATAAAGAATTAATAAACCCCATCGTAAAAAAATCAGTTGAACAGAATTTTGATGTTGAGGTTACTGCAGGCTCCTCTTGTGATTACAGTACTTCACTTATTTTTTATTGATTAGTTTTATTTCGACTAACTTTGGGCTTCGCCTCACAAAAACAAACTAAAAAAAAAATGTACAGTACTCCGCAGTAAAGTAAACAAGCAAAAACTACAACTCTCTCAACAACTCAGCAAGTTTTGGAATATCATCCGAAACAGTAGACCACAGCTTATCAAAATCAATATCAGAATACCCGTGAATCAACTTATCGCGTGTCCTTGCCATCTCTTTAATAGGTAGGTATCTGAGGATGCATCTGCTGAAACTCAGAAGAAAATCTCTTAGCAGCCTCACCGATAACCTCAAGAGAACGAATCAAAGCATTTTGATAAAGAACACTCTCCATCACCTCATCCTTAGTAACATTTGGAAGCAGTTCAAGAATAAAATCCGCCTGCTCCAAAATATCATCAATATAAAAAGAATCACCCTTCATACTGACGCCCCGCTTTGATAACCAAACAGAATCATATCGGGCTCAACATATTTCTTAAGCCTCTCGCTCATCCATTTAATAGAAACAAAATCTATATTCCTGCTGAAAAGATTCTCAAGATACTCCGTAACATCAGCATATTCATATAAACCCCCTCTCCCTTCCTGAAACTTATACAAAACATCCACATCAGAATCAGGATTATCCTCGCCTCTTGCC
>JAUNXW010000093.1:0-1526 GCA_030539595.1 Methanocorpusculum sp.
GATAGACACCGCTCGCGGTTCAATTTATTGAACTTAACCAATATTCACGAAAGTCACCAAAGATTAGCGAAAAAGACTAAAGGTTGTGTGTTAAGTTATTTCGTCAAAGTTAGTCTGAATAAATCTGCACTCAACCTTTTGTGGATTTCGGTGTCTCGCTAAATAAAATCCAAGAAGGGCGTACAACATTTTCAAAATTAAACCACTGCCCAACGGATTCACATAACGATTGGACAGCTTCGTTAAACCATATCTCGTCACTGAAAAGGATTATACATACAGACATCTAACAAATCCCGCATGAAAGTAATGGTTGGAGGAACTTTTGACCCTCTCCATATCGGACATCAGCTTCTGCTGACCAGAGCATTTATGACTGCAGGTGAAGGCGGTCACGTTGTAATAGGTCTTTCATCCGATGAATTTGCCGCCGTAAGAAAAGAGCATCCTGTCAGAAGCTACAGCGTCAGATTTGAAGAACTCACAAAATGGATAGAGTCCAAAAAATTCAGCGCAGCATACGACATAGAACCTCTTTTCGATAAATACGGAAGTGCTCTCACACAGGATTTCGACGCTTTGGTCGTCTCATACGAAACATTTCCAGTAGGCAACCAGATTAACGAGAAAAGAAAAGAAATGGGGCGTCCAATGGTTGATTTGTATCAGATAAGCTGCGTCCTTGCAGAAGACGGCAAAGCGGTCTCATCAACAAGAATATACAGAAAAGAAATCAAAAGTTACGGCAAACACTAAATATATACAGAACTCTTCGACTGAAAATAAAAAACTCTAAAGTTTACGTGGTTTCATTTTACAGAAACCACCATTAAGAATAAATATAATTCGCTTATTTTGTGGCGAGGTCTACGTCCTCTGCCTTAATTGTCTTGCGGCCTGCGTGTTTTGCAAGTTCGAATGCTTCAACTGCAATTGCCTCAATGTATGCTTCTGCTTTTGCTACAAGTGCATCTGCTGCGTCTTCTCCGACACGTTCTGCTCCTGCCTTCTTTGCAAGTCTTACGACTGCTGCTTTCGGTAAGTCTGCCATAATTATTACCATTCATCAATTAGTTTAGGATAATATATATAACTATCTCAAAATTGGGGCTGTTTTCAGATATTAAATGATTATATTGACCATTGTAAAACAGAGTTCAATACATGTTTATTTTTATAATTAAAATATAATAGGGACGTTAATTTTAAAAACAAGGCTGATTACGAATTATTTTTTAGTGCCAGAGACACTGTCAGACGTATGACTGACTCATATCCGTGTGATGCGCGCGAGCTGTCTACGAAAATATCTTCAATATTTACAACGGGCGCGCCGTGTCCAATCCCGTTTCCAAGAAACGTAAGCGTCCTGAATACAAGATTTCCGGAAATACCGTCAGGGGCAATAATTACACCGCAGTCTTTAACCGCGTCCTCAATCAGAATTTCTCCGTGAACCGCTCCGGTAATTCTTGCAACCTCTTCAGCGTCGCGGATAGTTTTATCCACAATCTCATGACGACCTA
>JAUNXW010000093.1:1536-6663 GCA_030539595.1 Methanocorpusculum sp.
AGAACAGCAGTCTTATCGGAAATACCAAAAGCCCGCGCAAGTTTTCTACCGTCGTTTACAAAATAAACTTTTTCCTCAACAGTCCAGCCCGCATCAACCCCAACAGGCGCAAAGAAAAATAAATTTCCGTCAGCCGACTCCAAAAGAGCAATTCGTTCAAGACGTGAGACATTGTAAACTTTTTTCAGATACTTCAGAGTATCGTTTGCCGGCAAAGTTCCGCGAACGGCTGCATCTATTTTTTTCGCGCGAAGGTCATCGACAAGAGATTTTTCCGGAAAATCGCTGACGGCAACCTCAACATTTTCAAAAAATAAGCTGCTTGGATTTTCTTTTGAATAAATCCTTATCCTGACATCTTTTGAAGAAGCCTTCATCGAACTTTCAAAAACTTTTTTGAAATCCTTTTCGCAGCCGATTCCAATAGTAATCATTTCAGATATTTGTAATTCCTTCTGCGCAGAAATTAAAAAGCGTCGTCTCCTGTTCGTCCTTTTTCAGCACAAGACTTCTCTTCTTAGTGGTTGTTCCGATAACTTGGCAGGCCATATTTACGGAACGGAATTTTTTACAGATTTTTTCAACATTGCTCTTGTTTGCGGTCATCACAAAAGCCATTCCCGGATACATTCTAATCCACTGCTCAAAGGGAATACCGATAACATCCAAATCTGGTGATGGAATTGATTTAAGGTCAATAATTCCGCCGACGCAGCTTGCTTCAAGAAGCATTCCCAGAGTTCCTATAATTCCAGGATTTGAAATATCTTTTCCTGCTGTAAGCAGATGATGCTCTCCCATAAACCTCATAACATCAATCTGCGAGCGAAGAAGAGCAGGCTCTTTCATTGTCACCGAATCCCAGTTCATTTTCGCGTTCGGATGAACCCTGCCGTTTAAATCAATGGCAATAATGATTGAATCTCCGACTTCGGCTTTTGAACTGTAGATGATATTTTCCAAATCGGCAATTCCGAGAATTGAGACATCAATCACATCGTAAGGCGCATCAGGATGAAGATGTCCTCCAACAACAGGAACATCGAAAGCTATTGCCGCGTCACGCATTCCTTTGCTTACTTCATCCATCATCTTATCGCTTGACGCAGATAAAACATCAACCATAGCAACAGGTTTTCCGCCCATTGCGGCTACGTCATGAATATTTACGAGTATTGCGCAATATCCTGCCCAGTAGGGGTCAACTTTCATGAGCTGATTCCATATTCCGTCTGCCGCTAAAAGAAGCGCGGTTCGCCCGTTTCTGATAACTGCGGCATCTTCGCCGTATGATGCAACCACATCGATATTATCTATATGCAGGGATTTAACAAGACTCCCAATAGCGTTTTTGCGCCTCACACCGTCATATTTTTTGATAGCCTCAGCGACTGACTCCGTTGTGTATTCATCCGAGAACATGATATTACTTGTTACCTATACATTCCCATTCAACAGAGATAATCTCTGTGTTTCGGTTCATTTGGATTTATTACATTATGGAGACAAAACAATAGTAACTAAATGGACTGGGCTGAAAAATACAGACCTCAGCATTTATCGGACATACTCGGAAATGCTGCGGCTGTAAAACAAATGAACGAGTGGGCGCGAAACTGGACAAACGAATCCAGACCTTTGCTTTTGACAGGCAAACCCGGTATCGGAAAAACCTCTGCGGCTCTTGCTCTTGCGCGTGATTATAACTGGGAGGTTCTGGAGCTCAACGCGTCGGATGCAAGAACAAAAACAATAATTGAACGTGTTGCGGGAAATTCAGCTCAGACCGCGAGCCTTTTCGGTTCGGATAAAAAACTTATAATTATTGATGAAGCGGATAATCTTGAAGGCAACGCGGACAGAGGAGGAGCGCGTGCAATTGCGGATTTGCTCAAAGACGCAAAACAGCCGGTTATTTTAATTGCAAACGATGCATACGGTGTTTCCGAATCTATTCGAAGGCTCTGCGACGCTGTTTTGTTCAGGGCAATTACCCCGCAGACTTTGTCGAAGAGAATGCGCGAGATTTGTTCCATTGAAAAAATAAACTGCGGTGAGGACGCTCTTTCTGCAATTTCAGAGAGTTCTGCGGGTGATATGAGATGCGCTGTGAATATGCTGTTTGGTTCAGCCGCAGGAAAAGAAAATATTCACGCAGATGATGTCAATACTTCGCAAAAAGATGAGAGGGCTACAATTTTTGATTTGGTGGGAGGAGTTTATTCAGCCGCTCCGGACGCGCGTCTTCAGAAGCTTTCAAGGGAGTGCGAGGAAAAGCCCGATTATATTGTTCAGTGGATTGAGGAGTCACTGCCCCTAATCACGGACAGAAGGCGCAGGACAGGTTCTTACAGAAGAATTTCGCGGGCTGATGTTTATCTTGGAAGAACTCTTTTTCGCCAGTATTATACACTCTGGCGCTACGCAACTTCTCTTATGACATCAGGAGTTGCCGCTGAAAATTCAGGCGCAGGTTTTCGACCGAGAATTATGCCGCCGTCAAGGTGGAAGCGCATGAGCACGGCAAAGAAGCAGAAGGTAGTCAGAAGGGCTCTTTGTGCTTCGCTTGCTGAGACTTACAATATTCCCGAAGACCAGATTCAGAGTTCGTATATTGATCTGCTTTCACATTTTGCAAAAGCCGAGCCTGTGGATTTTTGTGAGAGGAATAATCTGGATGCGGATTCTATGGAGATTCTGCTTCATGATAAGGTTAAAGCCGCGTCTGTGTTTAAAGAGGTTGCGAAGGCTGCGAAAGAGCGCGATATTAAGGTGAAGAAGGCTGCTGCGGCAAAAAAAGCGGAGGCAAGAAAGAAGCAGGATTTGGAGGAGGCAATTGCCGCTGCGAAGAAAGTTGAAGAACCTGCGGCTGCTGTTGTCGCAGAAGATAAGGTTGAGGCAGAGCCAAGTGTTGAGAAGAAGCCTGCGCATACACAGGCTACTCTGGATTTCTTCTGAGCACGAAAAATAAAAAATCGAAATTATTCCACGTTTTTCAGAGTGTTTCTATCGTATTTGGAAATAGTAGCGTCTTTCTGATTCTGATATTTTGCATCCGGCTTTTTATCGTATGGGCACTCGCAGCGTTTTGTAACATAGAAAACGAGCTGTCCTACAGGCATTCCCGCATAAACGCGAACGGGTCGGCAGTTTGAATTGCACATCTCAAGAGTGATGGTTCCGGAAAATCCGGCATCAATCCATCCGCCTGTCTGATGAAGTTCAAGTCCAAGTCTTGCGACACTGCTTTTACCTTCAATAGAGGAGACAACATTATCGGGCAGAGTAACTTTTTCAAGAGTTTCCGCGAGAACAAACTGACCCGGCATAATATCAAAATAAGAACTCTTTCTTTCGTTCACGTGAGTATGAAGAGTCTCTTTTTTGAACGGATCCATAACATCATCGCAAGGCTCATACCATACAAAATGGTTTCCGAGCCTTATATCCAATGAATTCGGCTGAATCAGCGCGGGGTCAAACGGATCAATTTTAATAAACCCTCGTTTGATGTGGTCTGCTATTTCCCAGTCTACAAGAATCATAATAATATAGTATTTGTCTGATACAATAAAAAAGGGTGCGGTTAATCAGCTCACTGATGAATAATTTTCGTTGTCTGCCCATTACATTTGCAATATTGCGTAATATCAGAAAACTATGTCCTTATAGAGAAGACTTAACTTTATATCAAACCTACATGTATAGACAAATATGGATGCCCAACCGATAAATCAGGAACTTCTGCAGCTTACGGAAATAGTCTTAACTGCGGAAATAGTAAATACAAATCCTGCACTTGACGTAAACGATTTACCTCCTTCGCTTCGGTTAATGTTTTGTCCCGAAGCGGCAGGAATCATAGCAAGACCAGTAACCATAAAAGAAGGCGTCTTAAAATCATTCTTCCCGAATTTATCCGCAAGAAGAATAATAGAAGATTCCAAAAATTCATATCTCATGTGCAATGACCTCGGACATTTCTCCGTGACCTCATTTGCCCCTGCTCAGAAATGGTATCTCAAACAAGTAGGAGCTGACGGAGTAATGAAAAACCCTGCGCTCACCCTTTCACTTGAAACCGCAGGAGACAAAACCGTTTCATACAAAAAAGCCCGCGAGAACATACCACTCTTTGAAGATACAACCGCATCTCTCACCGCCAAAATCAACGCAGTAACGGAAAAAGCCGAGTCGATGAAAGAAGCGGCTGACCTTGTGGTAGCCTACGCACCCGAAGAGATTGAATTCTCACTTTCTGACCTGGTCTGCACACCCGAACAGATGTCAATAGTTCGAAAAGTTCAGACGGCCCTTGCCAATCAGGAATTTTTAAGAAGCCATAGAATCTATGAACTCGGCAGAATACTTCTTGTAGGACCTCCGGGAACAGGAAAAACCTCATTCGCTCTGGCTCTCTCTCGCTCGGTTCACATGCCGGTTCTTGAAGTCAGACTTTCGATGATTACCTCTCAGTATCTCGGTGAAACCTCCAAAAATATCGACAGAATATTTGACCTTGCCAAAAAAATTGCCCCATGCATTTTATTTATTGATGAGTTTGACTACCTTGCCAAAACAAGAATCTCAGACGACAACGGAACAATGAAGCGTGCGGTAAACACACTTCTGAAATCCATTGACCACATCAACTTAATCAAAGATAAAGTTCTGTTAATAGGAGCAACAAATCACGCGGGAATGCTTGATGATGCAGTCTGGAGACGTTTCGATGAGGTTGTGACATTTACGCTGCCTGACGCTGTAATGCGTGAAGCGATTCTGAATCATGTTGCATCGAATATCCCCTGCAGCATGGACTTCAAGACGATTGCCGATATGACCGAAGGATTTTCTGGCGCTGACCTTCGTATGATGCTGACAGAGGCTATTGTTTCTTCTCTTCTTGCGGGCAGAAAAGAGATTAACAGTGAGGATGTTACGGCAGGTATGGAACTCGTTAACCGCAGAAATATAGTCCGTAACGGATGTTTATAAAATGAAAATAACTGCTCTGGGAACCGGAGATACTGTAGGAACACCAAAAGTAGGCTGTGACTGCGAGGTTTGTTCAATAGCCAAAGCAGGTGGTCTTCAACGCCTGAGAACTTCGCTTCTGATTCAGCA
>JAUNXW010000094.1 GCA_030539595.1 Methanocorpusculum sp.
CTACCCTTTATGCATTCTTCGTTTATATGTCCGGAGAAATTGAGACGCAGATGCCCCCTCTGCATAAGAGTTTCCTCATTGCAACAGTCGCAGTAATATTCGTGCTTCTCTTTATTGCAGTAACTGCGGGAATGCCTGCGGTAATCGGTGCGTTTATGAATGTTGACGCGTTATCGTTTTGTATCCCTCTTGGTCTGTTCGGTATTGCAATACCTGTGTTTTTCCTTGCGGTCGGTGCTCCGAAGATTTCAACAGGTATGGCAACAATTCTCAATTCGGCAGAACTTCCTGTTGAGGTTTTCCTTGCTGCAGTCGTTATCATGGAAACCGTTGAGCCTCTGCGCTGGGTCGGTGTGGTGATTATTCTTTTGGGTATTGCTCTGCCGTATATTATAGAGAAGAAGATTACAAGCGGTCTGGAAGATTAATTTATAATATTTTTTTAGGCTCTTTTTCTTCAAAGTAAACCGCGAATCAAACTAATTTGGGGCTGCCCAATTGGGTAATCTGATATTTAGATTAATTTGAGATTGTAATTTGTTGGTCTTTAAAATTATTTGGCGAGACACCATCGCAAGTCTTCAACTTGCTCAACAGTTCAACCTGACTTTGACATATGAGTAAAAACAAGGCTAATCTGTTCTTGGATTTATGACATCATATTCTGATTAATTTTCGAAAACCCTCTTTTTTACACACGCATCAGAAGAAATCGGACAAATCCATCTGTGTCTTTTCCTCCTCCCCAAACGTTGAATTAATATTCATCTCGACCACCTTAATTCTCTGAACCGTATAATCCGACAGTTTATAATTATCAGACATAAACTTTGCGACCTCAAGATACTTCGTCACATTACCCTTGTGCATGGTTGCCTTTAACTGCCCTCCGCACTTCGGACATTTCCCTGACATCGTCATCCTTCTTGAACTCGTCTTGCACTTCGGACACCGAAACGACTGCTTTGAAAAAGACCGGAGGTTGCCTATCATATCCGGCATCAGATGACTGTTGATGATTCTTTCCGCGAGATTATCCGTATCCACCGCTCTGATTTTATCCGCAAGGTCAAGCTCAGCCTTGATTTTATCCGCGGTCGACTTGAGGATAGGGTTTGTATACATTGTATCAAGAGGACCTTCTGAGATATCGTAAGTATCGTGAGTGAACTTGAATCCCTCAAACTGACTTTCCTTACCCACTCTTTTTTCAACATAGTCAACATCCTTGGAGACATTTTTCGGCGGGTCGTATTTTAAACACGCCTCGTAAACTGAAAGCGGGTAACTGCTTCCCACATCAACATTTTTCGTCTCCTTATCGACCTCATTAGGATTCAGAATTGTTGTCAGAACCAAAGGAGCATCCATAGTTCCGCCGCGTGTTCCCGGAAGGAAAGAACGCGAAAAATTCAGCAGCCCGTCCATTAAAAGCATAACGCAGTCTTCATCACCGTCGCAGTTCCTTCTTTTTGCCGCGTGATAATACGGATGTGCGTATCCTGCTTTCGCTTTTGTAAATCCGACAAGCCTTGCAAGAACTCCTGCGGAAGTATGCGGGGCAAGCCCCATAATCAACTGACCGACCAAGTCCTCCTGTTTTTCGATATTATAGAACGGTTCTTTTTTGTAAACTTTTACAAGAAGCTCGTCTATGTATTTCGCAACACGCATCAGATACTCCGCGCAGTCCTGAGAAACCATGATGTCCTGAGGATTGAGTTCAATAATCTGCTCCGCGTCGGTAAGCTCAGCACCGTAAGTATCTTTGGTGTAACCGATTGAACGGAGTTTTTCCACAGAAACCGATACCTCTCTCGGCTTGAAATGCGTGAGGGGCAAATCAATCATATCGTATCTTATAGTTCCGTCGCGGAAAACGAAGATGCCGTTCTTCGCACGAAGAATTCCTTTTTCGAGCGGTTCAACAACCCGCTCTTTAGAAATTAATCCCATGACACCTTTCAGTTCCGTGAGATTTTTCCTGTCGGTAATTTCGCAGTTTGAAAGAGCAGTGTCATACTCCTGTTTGAGACTGATTATGCTGTCCCTTGAACAAGTAAGAGCAGCGCCGCAGTTTGGACAACTCTCTTCTCCAGCAGCTCCGATGTAGCTGCATCTCTGACATCTCATAACCGCGTTTGTATGATTTCCGCACTCCGGACATTTGCTTTTGAAAGTAACAGCCCCGCAGTTTGGGCATTTTCGTTCACCTGTTTCCACGTGAACAAGTCCTTCCACCTGACCGGTTGTAAACGAAGAGCCCGCAAAACTTTCCGCGTTGGAATCACTGCTGCAGTCCTTTGCGGCTGATTCAACAGAACGGCGCTGACCGCCGGATTTTCCGAGAGGAAACAGCACGTGAACCGGCGGTTTCATTTTTCGCGGCGCTGACTTTCCCGGTCTTCCCATTCTCCCGCCGACGCGTGTTCCTGCTTTCGAGCGCATTTTGATTCCCGACAGAGCCTGAGCCATCTGAAGTCCGTCTGTGAATTCAGGATGATTTGCCCAGACCGAATTTTTTTCAAGCGAATAGGTAAGTCCAAGCCCCGCAATTAATGCAAGAGGTGTTGAGATTAGATATTTTCCGTCGGCGACTTTATGCGGAACAAGCAGTTCTTCAAGAACTGCCTTGACGTCCTTATCCTCTTTAATAAACAGAACGCCGTCTTTCATCTCTCCTGTTTCAGAAATTTTGTCCGATAAAAATTTCAACTGTTCAATTGTGCAGTCGTCCCAGAACCATGTGTATTCAGGGTGAAGATAAGCGCCCTCGGTCACAAATGAGATTGCTTCTGCTTCGCTTTCCGGATGTTTTTTACCTCCTTCAAGCATCCACCACTCTTCGCAGTAACTCGGGGGGGCAAGCACATGGTTGTTTTCCATGAACTCGCCGTATGCGATTAAAATTTCGCCGACATCAAGGATGTATTCAACTTCGTCGTAATACTTATCCGCCTCTTTGAGTGTGTCAATTCTTCTGACCTCTCCCGATATCAGTCTCACAGTAGGTCCTTCAATTGTTGTGACGGGTGTAACACCGCAGGCTTTTCCGGGACGCTCAACTTTCATCTGAGTTCCGACCGCGAGATAATCCCCTAAAATATGCAGTGTCGCGGGATTGAATCCGCAGGTGGCAAGACCTGTGTTTCTTGCTCTGCCGAGACGAAGCCTGAAACCTCCTTTCCTCATCGGATAGGAAAAAGGAGGACGTCCGGCAAGCATATCACGCATATATTTGTCTTTTGGGTGAATTCCCGGAAGTTCCTCTTCTTCTGAACTTGAGGATGCTCCGTTGATTAATGTATCAAGCCATTCCCAGCCGTCGAGTTTCATTTTGTCGACGTTCTTTTTTATTTTCGGGGCTTTCAGACCGATTCCTTCCGCAATCACAAGGCACATTCCTCCGCGGACTGTGTTTGTCTCAACTCTTTCAAGGTTTCTGTGACCCGAGACTTCTTCGCGTTCTGTCGGTTCTCCGTCGATACATACGGGGCAGTTTTTGATAATCAGAGCTATGTCGTCATCTTTTGGGAGGTACTGCATACTCTGAATTGCGTTATACTGTTTGAGTTCCTCGATGTATCTTTCAATTTCTTCGGGACGAGGTTTGTATCTGTCAAGTCCCAGATGTCTTCTTGCGTAGTCGCCTACAAGAACCGACAGAGCCTGAGCTGTTCCACCGGCTGAACGAATCGGACCGGCGTAATAAATTGAGAGATATTCAGTGCCGTCGTCATTTTTCTTTATTGCTATTTTTCCGACGCCTTCCGTTGGGGCTGCAACAACTCCTTCTGTGATTAGTGCCATTGATGCACGGATTGTGTGTTCCAGAATTTCTTCGCGGGTTGTTTCTCCGAATTCGTGGTCTGCGAAGTGATCGGCTATGTGAAGCGAGGCTTCTTCACGCGACATTTTTGTTTCAAGCTGCCTGATGCACTCAGCCACACCCTTGTATCCGAGAAGTGTTTCAACACGTCCCGCAAGGTCGCTTGCTATTGGAATTTCTACTTCGACACGCGGGTCGATACCTATTTTTTTGGCGTCTACTGCTATCTCCATTTCGCGTTTAAGCCCTGCAAGAAGAGAATCAAGATAGGCTCTGTAGTGAGGGGAAGCAGCCAGTTCGGTCATTGTAGTATAATATGGTCTGCGGGATAAATTACGCTTTTGGAAAGGTGAGTTTCTATTTCAGAGAGATTGTCCAATTGTCTAATGTGATATTTTAATCAATTTGAAATTCTATTCTGTTGGTCTTTGATTTTATTTATCCGATAGTTCACTAACTTTTATTGATTAGTTTTATTTCGACTAACTTGGAGCTTCGCTTCGCAAGTTAGTCGAAATAAAATTAATTAAAAAAATTAGCGAAGTACTGGTTTAGTGTATTTCGCTAATCTTTCGTGCTTTTGTGTGGAACTTTAGTTTCCTCAGCAGAGCAAGCCGAAGGGCTTGCGTTGCGCTTTGAACTCATTTCGTTACACCACGAAAACTACACAAAAATCAGACACCTCCTAAAAAAAATAAAAAATCAGTAATCGTAAACCCCAAGCTTTGCCAGAACGATTCCAGCACACACGGAAACAGTCTTGTTATCGCTTTGGACTGCTTCCATCAGATAAATAACCGAGCCGTCACCGATTTTTTCAAGAGCAGCAGCAGCCATTCCCCTTGATGTCGCATTCTCGGACTCAAAAAGTTTCACAAGAGGCTCAGCCGCATCCTCACCGAAATATGCCAGAATCGAAGCAAAATACTTCTGAACTGCCATATCCGTCTCCATCTCGGACTCCTTTATGAGACACGGGATAACATCTTTACCTAACTTAATCAAGGCTCTTCCCAGATACCAACGGGTATCGGTATCCGATTTTTTCAGCAGAGAAACAATCTCCGGCACATATTTTTCCAAATCAGAACTCGCGAGAGCGGCGATTCTATCAACCGCCGCATGTCTGTCTTCAAGCTTTTCCGATTTCAGTTCGCTCAGATAATCTTCAAACATCATTTCACCTGCTTGCGTGTATTTTCCGGAGCAGTCTCTGCTTTGCTCATAATCTCGGAAACCGTTTCCTTCGTCTTCAGCTTCTCAGCCTTAAGCTTCTCCGCTTCCTCCTGACCGAACCAGATAACAAGTTGGTCGAACGGAATATCCACATTAGCTGTTTTAAGCGCCTTGAAAATCTTCCAGAGAAGGTCAACTCTTGCGTCCCACCAATAACCCGAAGGCGACCAGATTCTCACCTTAATAGAAATACCGCTTGCCCCAAGTTCATTTACATAAACCGACGGAGATGGACTCTTCAATGCATACGGGTGAGTATCTATAACCTTCTTGATAATTTTTATTGCCTTGTCTGCGTCTTCCGAATAGCTGATGTCGACAGAGTAATCAAATCTGCGGGCAACGTTTGAGACATAATTTGTAATGTCTGATGTAAACAGAGTATCGTTTGGAATTCTTACATAAATTCCTTCGTAAGTTCTGATTTTTGTAGATAAAAGACCGATGTCTTCAACGTATCCTTCCGTTCCCTTAACAGAAATGTTGTCGCCTATCGTAATCGGTCTCTCAAACATTAAGAGAACCCCCGCGACAAAATTTGAAAGCGTGTTCTGGCTTGCAAATCCGAAAGCTACAGCAACAACTCCCCCTGCAACGAGGAGACCTGATAAGTCTAAATGAAGCTGCGGGCTTAAGACGAGGAAGCCGATGAAATAAATTACCCAACGGACTAATTTTGTAATGAAGTTAATGCTGTTGACTTCTGCTTTGCCGATTAACACACGTCGGATTGCTCCGGAAACAATTCTGGATATTATCAGAACAATTACAATGATTATTGCGCAGGCGATGAGATTTCCTATAGTGACTTCGCCCAAGAGTTTTGTGTCGAGAAATGCGTTGCCCGAAATATCAAGCGAGGGAAAGTTTTCAAGAATATCTGAAATGTTTGATTCGCCCGCCATTTATAACAGCCCCATGTCCATTATAAACGTTGTGTCGGTGAGCATTTCATTTATGTTGTAGAAGTCGTAGACTTTTCTTGCGGTGAATGTGCTTAAGCAGGGAAGCATATCGCAGTTTAAGGCTGTGTCAACTCCTGTTACAGATGCAGTGTTTTCGCTTGTGACGGTCATTGAAGCCGATGCACAGACGCAGACGCCGTCATAATAAAGTGTGAGACCTTTCATGTAGATTATTGTTTTTCCTATTTCAACCCACTCGGTCGATTTGTTTTCTATTTCAAGTCTCATTACTCCGTATTCGTAATTTTTGACTGCGGGTAAGTTGTAGTAGACTTCGCTTTTGTGCCAGCGTGTGATTACTCCGCGGCTTGCCTGCCCATAGAGTGAGTATTTCGGATAGACGAATGAGACCACATCTAAAATGTCTGTGCTGTGGTCTTCGGTTTCTACAAATATTCCAATTTCAAGCGGGAAAGTCAGGAAGACAACGCATTTGCTTTCAGGCTGAATTTTTATTTCGCTGAAGTCTATTTCAAGGAAGTCTGTTACGCTGTCTGGTAAGTTGAGCGGTTCAACCGGGCAGATTACTACGTGACTGTCTTTTGCGGATATGTTTGATTCGTAAGTCCAG
>JAUNXW010000095.1 GCA_030539595.1 Methanocorpusculum sp.
TGGTACGCGTAGAGTAAGAGCTGTGCTCTCTCGAATGGACCAATAGCGGAACCCATTTCGAACTCTCCTGCCTGCTCGAATGTAGATGCAAGTGCTGCACCCTGCATTGCGTTGCGGTGGGTAATCATAACAGTCTGGTTTGCCGGAATGTTACGAAGTGCGTATCCTAAGGATTCGTTGTTCTGAGGGATTGACATGATCATTGAGCATGCTCCGCCTGCAAGATCCATGGTAACCGGGTAGGAACCGAATGCTGCTGCTTTGACGGTGCTTGCGTCGAACATATCAACTTTGAAGTTCTCAACAACTGAGTATGTGGTTGCTGCTGCAACTGATGTTAATGCTGCATCGTATGTTGCTGCTGACTGAATACGTGCTGTCGGGACTTTGACTAAGAGAAGTTTACCGCCGTTGAAGCGTTTGATTTCTGTGTCGTCGCCTTTCTCGACTGAGACGTACTCTTTAATCTTCTTTTCGACTGCGTCAATCTGACCGACAAGGTCAAGGTTGAGTTCACGACCGAGAATCTGCTGGTGCTTTCCGATCTTTCCGGTCTTTAAAGCTTCCTGCATACCGCCGATGTTAACAGCGACTGTTCTCTTTGTGTCGTCAATGATTTTCTTTACTGCAGGGTTTGTCAGCGGGCTGATCTTCTCAAGAGCTACATTGCTCTTTAAGAGTTTTCCCTTGTCGTCGTAAAGGTCAATTACATCTTTATATTTTGCTGCCATAATTTTGCCTCTTTTTGAATAAGGTTGTTTGATTGGCTGTTTTTCCGTTACCTTTCCTGAAAATTGCTGTTTGATACTGATAGGTAGTTACTGATTGGTAGTGACGGATACTATTCACGTCCACGGCTTAAGTTTCTCCAGAACTCAAACCAGACAGTATTCATAAAATGGATACTGCCCCCTCTCGGGACATTTAAACTGTTTCTAATTCTCTGGATATAAGCATTCTCATTACAAGAGATATTTTTGGTAAAAGTTATTCCAACAGATTTTCGGATTATTTTCACAATATATTTATGCAAACGTGAATTTTTTTGGTTTGAGTTTTTCGAGTGCTACGACATAAATATTGAGTAACACGTAATTGCAGTAAAATTAAATCTATGTGTTAAAGAAATGTGCGCTTCAAAAATAGTGCAAATCGGGAGCGCATAAAATGAGAATGTGATGTTATTCAATTAAATTTGACATTTCAATGAACTTTTCCACACTTAGCATTTCAGGACGCAGATTTAATATTTCTTCGGAAATATTTGTCATCAGATTATCAATATTGTATTTTTTGCCGAGACTTTTCAGACAATTTCTAACAGTCTTGCGCCTGTGCGAAAATAACTCCCTGACAACATCCTCAAAGACTTTTTTATTTTTAATCGGTACAGGAGGTTCGTGCGGAGTAATTTTCACAACAGCCGACCATACCTCCGGCTGAGGGTTAAACGCGTTTGGAGGAAGCTCCATAACAAACTCAACATCCGAATAAGTCTGAGCCATAACAGAAAGTCTTCCGTATTCTTTATCACCGAACGCTGCTGCCATCCTTTTCGCAAACTCAAGCTGATACATAAGAACCGCTGACTCAAAACCGATATCAAGCAGCCTGAAAGTAATCTTCGACGAAATCGAATAAGGCAGATTTGCAACAACTAAATCAAACGGCGGAAGTTCAACTTTTGAAGCGTCTCCTCTTGTAATCGTAAGCTGACCGCTTTTCAGTTCTTCACAAAACCTTTCCTCAAGATTCGGCAAAAGTGTACCGTCAAGCTCAACCGCACGAACATTTGCCCCTCTTGCAAGAAGCGCCTCGGTTAAAACTCCGCCTCCCGGACCAATCTCCAAAACATTTCTTCCCGCAACGGGAACGGTATCTGCAATACGATTTACCGCATCAAAATCAATTAAAAAATGCTGGTCTTTAGGAGCTTTCATAAAAAATTATTTTGAAGTGAAGAGATGGTATTTCTCTTCCGGAACTTCCAGCTCAAGCATAATTCTCTCGCGGATAAACTTCTCCGGCTTCTGCAGGGTCTTAACACGTGCTTTAATATCATCGAAACTCTCAAACGGCTTTCTGTTTCTCTGTTCAAGAGTATCTGTAAGAGTTTTCTTACCGAAACCAGGAAGAAGATTAAGCATGTGCATTTTCAGGCTGATTGGAACTGACGTATTGTAAAACTCAATAAAGCGCGGCTCGGACTCCTTAATAATATCATCCACAGCGCTTTCGAGTTCGCCTTTTGCGGTATTTGTCAGCTCCGCATAAGAAATTCTGCGCTTAACACGCTCAACCTGTTTTCTCTCACCGTCTCCGATGTAAACCTTATCATGAAGATTAACGGCAACATCCTTTTTTGCAATCAGTTCAAGAAGCTTAAACTGGTCTGTTCCGACAGCGAGTATAATCGGTTCGCGCTGATTTAAGGGACGTTTATCGTTTCCGTAACCCCACTGAAGATAATCTAAAACGACAGCTTCAACTTCCTTCTTATCAGCTCTATCGGTTTTTGGAGGCATAATCTTCCTCACTCGTATTTACGGATAATATCAAGAATTGCGTCAATATCTTCAGTCATAAGTGTGAAGCGCTCCTTTGCATAAATTGCACGGATTTCGTCACGGCTTTTCGGCATGATATTAACAATTCTCTCGGCAATCTCAGGCTTAATCTTTTCAAGACCCTTCAGGTCATTGTAAAGAGCTTTAGCTGTCTCGACATTGCATTTTCCAAGAGCATCTGCATGATCAATACTTTTACGCAGTTCGTATGACATTGTTCGAACAGAGCCCTCAGTCTCTTCAGATACATTTGACCGCTGATCACGGATTGTTATAAGTTCTTCACGAATCTCGGGCAAAGACATCATGTCTTCTTGAATTACTTTCTTTACTTTCATGTGCAGGCTCCTAAACTTAAATAAAATAAGTATTGGGGATTAGTATTTCTGTGGTCTTAAGTGCTGAGGTCTTGCGATAACGGTCTTGTCCATGTTGCCGTCTTTAATCTCAAGAAGCCAGGCTCTTCCTCTCTTGCCGACGATAGTTCCTGTCTTGCCGTGGAATCTCGGGTGCGGCTGTCCTTTCTGAACGCTTGAGTCCAATACAATATGAACTTTCTGTCCTTCCTCAAATTCCTGGATAACAGTTGTTACATTCGCCATTCCGCGTGTGCGGAGTGTTTTCTGCAGCTTATATCTGGTTCCTTTCTTAATTCCGTTGTGGTGTGCCATTTTGGTCAGTCTCCATTATTTTTAATCTAATCCGTCTACCTGTATTACGTCTAGCTCGACGACTTTAGCGTTGGCGGCGAGGATTTCAGCAAGACTCGGATCTGTTCGACCGTTGTCCCCTGATACGAGTTCTTTGATATACAAGCCCCCGTCGCCTACAACTTCAAGACGATACAGACCGTTTTCGATTCCAAGAACTCTTATGTCAATGACCTGTCTTTTTCGAATCAAATCCGCACGTCTATGGGATACCCTTTCAGGCGTGCGCTGATTAATCCAAGCTCCTTTAAGGCTTGAAACAGCGTTTTGGACTTGTTCAAGTGAGATACGGTCATCTATCGATACCAGAATCCTGTATGTTTTATGTCCTTTGTGTGATTTAAGCATTTCTACAGTCTTTTTGTCAGACCATTTTTCAAGAGATACTCCTACCTCAGGATTTGCGCTTGCATTTATTGCCGCTTCGACTTCTTTCAGGTCAAAAACACGGTGTTTAGGGTTTGTCATCTCCATTACAAACGGTCTGCCGGTGCCTATGCAAAGAGCGTCGATGTCTTCTCTGCCGGCTCCGTGAAGAACTCCCGCGTCTGCATCAAACATTTTTATCGGTGCTTGTGCTATTTTCTCTTCCACTGAAGTGGGGTACTGCTTACCCGTGAAATTACATTTCTCGCAGCCTTTACCTTTGCACGCGCGGCAGTCCCAGTGTGTCTGGGGAATTCCGCGGACATTTTTGAAGTATCTGCCGTAGAAGTAAACCGAAGCAATCTGGGTTTCTACGCAGTCATCTGCGATGTTTAAGATAATTGTAACCTGCGGATTTTTGGGGTCGCCCGCTTTACCGTTTATAGCTGAAACCGCTTTTCCCACCTCGCGATTCATTTCAGATTTAATCGGCTCCGGATTTTCCAAAGATAAATCCGACCAAATCATCTCTTCCGACTCAACCATCATAGGAGGAACGCGCGTCCCTATAACAAATGTCTCGTGATCAATTCCTTTAACCGCATCCGCTGATTTTTCAGCCCAATAGGGAATCGTTTCAAATAAATCATTGCAAATCCAGCATGTCCCACTATCGTATTCCTTGAACGGAATATTATATGCAAGAGCGTGAGCCACGCGAAGAGAATGACCGCGCTCAACATTTGTCAAACCGAACGACCTTTTTGCAAACAATCTTCCAAGGCAGTGGTCGCAGATATCCCCATATTCGAGTATTTTATGAACCTGTTCAATTATATCCGTCATTTATTCTGTCTCCTGTCAAACTCGTTTAAGAGAACCGTAATTGTGTGGTCTGCGTGAAGAACACGCGGACCTACTGAGTATTTCGGCAAATCCTTAATCAGTTCGTTTTCTTCTTCTGTGAAATTCATGTGGTCGCTGAGAATAAAATTCGCGGGAAGCATTTCTGCATTTCTTATGTCTGTTCCGTTTTCATCTAAAACAGCGAAACTGTATTCTCCGAGAAGTTTTTCAAGTCCAGCGCTTCTTATGTGTATGCCGTCAGCCGCTTTTACAAATTCTTCCCCCGCAGGTTTTGACAGCCCTTTTTTAATCAGTGCGCCGCCGCTTCTTTCATCGGGATTGAGGGAGCGTATGGTATCCCCTGAAAATCTCAGAGTTTTTGTCTGCTCCCCGCCTTTGAGAATCAAAAAGCACTCTACGTCGTGCCTTAAGTCATGGCTTAAGAAAAATGACGTATTGATGCATCTGCACATTATGTCAATCCTTCCCGCCCCTCCGGGCATGTCATTTAGAGAAAAGTCAGGACTTGTTGAAGCCTTGTGACCAATTATTGCAAATCGCGGCATATGAGATATATTATTTGATGGCTGTGTTCATTAATTAGTATGTAAGCCTGTTAGATAGACAGTTTTTCCAACAGATTTTTTAACGATTTAATACCCATCAACTCATCAAATCCAATATAACTCACAACAACCAATATATATCCCACATGATGAGTTCAGGCGAACAGAAAATACAGTGGGCATATCAGTATATGCCTGTGCTTCAGGCAATCAGAAAGCGTTTCGAAAAAGAGCTTCCCTTAAAAGGACAAAAAATCGGAATGGCTCTTCACGTTGAAGCGAAAACAGCCTGCCTTGTAAGAACATTAGCCGCAGGAGGGGCGGAAGTATACATCACAGGATGCAACCCTCTTTCGACACAGGATGATGTTGCCGAAGCTTTACGCGACGGCGGTGTTGCCTGCTATGCGAAGCGCGGATGCGACAACAAAGAATACTACGAAGCCATAGACAAAGTCCTTGACGCAAAGCCGACCTTGACAATTGACGACGGAATGGATTTAATCAACCGCGTTCACCTTGACAGACGCGACGCGTTATCGGGAATTATCGGAGCGTGCGAAGAAACCACAACGGGAATCCACAGACTTAAAGCAATGGAAGCCGACGGAAAATTAGAATTCCCGGTAGTCGCAGTAAACGACACTCCGATGAAACATTACTTCGACAACGTTCACGGAACAGGCGAAAGCGCACTCGCATCAATTATGCTTACCACAAACTGCTTGGTTGCCGGAAAACACGTTGTTGTCGCAGGCTACGGTTACTGCGGAAGAGGAGTAGCCACAAAATCAAGAGCGCTTGGGGCAAGAGTTATTGTAACCGAAATTGACGCACGCCGTGCCCTTCAGGCTCATTTTGACGGATTCGATGTGATGTCGATGAACGAAGCGGCAAAAATCGGAGACCTCTTCATCACAACAACAGGCAACTGCGATATTATCACAGACAGACACTTCCCGCTGCTTAAGTCGGGCGCAATCCTTTCAAACGCGGGACACTTCAATAACGAAATTTCAATCCCATGGCTTGAAGCTCACGCTTCTACGGTTGAACACAGAGACGGAATTGATACATATGTAGTAGACGGTAAAAAGATTCACCTTCTTGCAGAAGGCAGACTTGTAAACCTCGCAACTCCTAAGGGAATGGGTCATCCGATAGAAGTTATGGATTTGAGTTTCGCGGTTCAGGCTCTTTCTGTTGAATATATGGCAAAACACGGTAAAGAGCTGAAAGCAGGCGTTCACGATGTCCCAAGCGACATAGACGAGTATATCGCGAAACTGAAACTTGAGAGTGTCGGCGCAAGTATTGATGAGCTTTCAGCTGTTCAGAAAGAATACATGTGCAGCTGGAATCAAGGGACATAATTTTTTATTATTTTTTAATTAAATTGATAATAAGTTGTATGGTATTTTCCTAAATTATTTGGCGAGACACCGAAAAACACTAAATATTGCACTAAAACACGAAACACACTAAAACTGACAAAAAACACAAAAGTTTGTCTCTTAAAT
>JAUNXW010000096.1 GCA_030539595.1 Methanocorpusculum sp.
ACAATACGCAGTATATCTTTAGCATTACCTGCCAAAGTTTGTCTGTGCTTTCCTGTTTCTGTAAGCATAGATACGGGGGGACAATTTGTCCCCACGTAGACATCAAGTTCGGCATCACGTTTTCTTAATTTTTTGAAATAGTCTTTAGGATTGACAGAATTGGTTAAAGCTCCGATAATATCAACTATTGAAAAATACCACTCTTCTTTCTTATCGTTCCAAACCGAACGAATCTTTTTTTCTTCAAAAAGTTTTATTGCAGTATCTTCTGTCATTATCTAAATAATAGGACATCGTGATATATAAATTCCATCACGCATAAATGACAGATTATTTCTTACCGCAGACTTTACACTTACTGCTTTTTTTAACCGAAAACACATCAAATGAATTTACACGACCATCATAGACCAGAAGTTTTCCGGCAAGAGTGTTTCCTTCTCCGGTAAGATATTTTATTGCCTCGCCCGCTTCAATACTTCCTATTACACCTGCCGTAAATCCGAAAACAGGAGTTTTTTCCGAAGTCACTGCGTTTGGAAAAATACAGGAAAGGCACGGAGTTTTATCCGGAACAATCAAAGTTGCCTGACCGGAAAAACCGCTCACCGCTCCGTGAACCAGAGCTGTGTCTTTTTCGTGTGAAAATCTGTTCAGCACATATCTCGCTTCAAAATTATCCATGCAGTCAACAATAATATCTGCGTCGCCCGTAATTCGTGAAACCGAGCGGTCATCAATTTTTTCCGTGAACGCTGTGATATTTATTTCTGGATTAAGAGCTGAAAGTGTCAGCTTTGCGGACTCAGCCTTTGAAACCCCCAACCTATCGGTTGAATGAAGAATCTGGCGGTTAAGATTTGATTCATCGACTTTATCCAAATCGGCAATTCTTAAATTACCGATACCGGCTGAAGCAAGATAAAATAAAACAGGTGAACCCAATCCGCCCGCCCCCGCAACAAAGACAGTGCTTTCTGATAATTTTTTCTGACCCGCTTCGCCTATTAATGAAATCTGTCTTGCGTATCTCTCACTCATATAAAATCCTTCACCGTCTCAAGACACAAAACCGCATCAAGCTTTTTTTGGTCAACGGAATTTGTTTTCAGCCACGAAAGAAGGGCTGACTTTTTTTCATCAGGCAGATTTGAGTCCTTGACTACTTTTTTGTATGTTCTATCAGGGTAATAAATACTCTTACAAGTTTTAATAAGCGACGCTTCTTCTTCAGAATCAATCACCCCGCAGGTCACCGCTTTTGAAAAACTCGCACGGATATTTACCATAGGGTCAGAGAGCGAAACACCCGTTTCTTTATCGTAAACGAGACCGACCTCATCATCTGCTATAATCTCGCCCGACTTATACTGCTCGTAAATTTTTCCGACACCAATCATACCCAGAGTGTCAAGTTCTGAAGCTCTCAAAGCTCCCATCGATGAACTTCCGAAAACTTTTACGCCCGACTTCATCGCTTGGAGAATCTCGCGATGGGCAACCGCTTCGTTTTGAAAAAATACTCCATCGATGATTACAAGAATCTTCGCGCCCGCAGCTGCTGCTGATACATCTCCTCTTTTTACCGGCGGTAAATATTCTGCGTCCGGCAGAATCTCTTTCGCGGATTTTAAATCAAGGCTTGGTCCTATGTAGACGACGACGTTCTGCATCCATACACCTCTTTCCTCTTCTTTCGTTATCAATTGTGAAACATTCAAGTCCGGGAACAACAACTCTGACAACAGGGACGTTAATTTCAGGGTCGGTAAGGTCAAAGACAATTACTCTGTCAAGTCCCGCGGATTTGAGTTTTTGAATTATGACTTCGATGTCTGTTTTGAAATCATCAGTCTCGCAGGACTGAATTTCATCCGCTGACACGTACGTGTCTCCGCTGAACCAGTAAGCGTTCATCCGCTTTACTCTGTCATATCCCATCATTTCACGGAACTGTGCAAGCGTTGCGTCTTCTCTTGCTCCGTGAATCTGGGTTGCACGGCTCTGCGCAACTTCCGAAAGGGCTCTTATCATCGCAATTTCAGCGTTGGTATGTGTTCCCATACCAATTGTTAACAGTCTCGCGTCTTTCAGTTCCGTGTCGTCAGAGACCGCCGCAATTGTTGGGACACCAACATCCGAGGTGATGTTTCTGAGAGTTATCTCAACGCCCGCTTTTGTAAATTTGTCAAGCATCTCCTGCGCACGCTTGGGAAGGTTTTTGATTTTCGCTCCCGTGTCTCTTGTGGTTTCCACAAGCGACCATGAGTCTCTTTCTATAACTTCCGTGAGCGCGTAAAATATTGCTTCTTCAATTGTGTTTCCCGAAGCAACGCCGTTTGTGCTTGAGCGGAAAAATGAAGGAAGATAATACGGGTTGGGGTGAACCACTGCGCATATCGGAACTTTTATTGATTCATTGTTTGCTATGTCGTATCCTTCAATCCAGGGAAGTTCTGTCTCGTTTTTTGCTCCGTGCGGGAGAATTAAATCTTTGGGGTCAAGGGCGTTTTCGCCAGCTTTGATGAGGTTTGTGTATGAGATATTTTCCAAATCACGAGGAAGGGCTTCTGCTGAGTATCTTTCAATCCCCTCCATTATGCCGGCTATTTTTGCTTCTTCGACAGTTCCTCCTTTTCCGTTGTAAACAGATATTGCGCCGTCTGCGGCTGTCGGTCTGATGCATGAGTATACAGGGATTTTTATTCTGTCAAGGTCAGTGATGTCGGCAACTCTTGTGATTCCCGCAATAGGTGTGTATTGTTCTATTTTTTCCAGAGTTTCTTTCGGAGAACAGCTTCTTTCTGTCCAGCCGCAGTAGACTTTGGGAGAGGATTTTAATTCTAACATCTTATTGATTTATCGGCGGGGATAGGTAATGTAGGTTTCTCTTTTAGCTGAGATATTGCACGCTCGATTTTAGGTGAGTAAAAATAACTTTGTATTGGGTTTATTTTTTGGAAATATGTTTTGTTCTGAGAAATTATTTATCTTTTCAGACGATGAAACACCTTACCCGCAGAATAAACGCGGCTTAAAATCGTTCTGTGTAAGTCGATAATTAACCCATAAATAATTGTTGTCCGGTGATTTCTGACTTTTGAGTATACTCAATATAAACATCAGCAAAAAAGTAAGTTTATAATTTTGTAACAATCGTTACAATATCTGTATCAGCGACTTTGTGTTTAAGCCCGACTTTTGTCTCATCGTGCTTAACAGAAGGTCCCCAGATTTTTGCGTATCTGAACTGGTCTACAAAATCTCTGTGAAGTTTGCGGCAGATATCTTCTATCGTGCTTCCTTTTCTCACAATCATAGGCTCTTCCATATCGGCATCTTCACCGTACGGTTTCATATAAATCCTGATGAAACCCAGATGCTCATAAATTGCGTCCTGAAGCTTGTCAATGTTGTATCCAGCGTGCGCTGAAATCATAATCGGGTCAACGCCGTATTTCTCGCGCATGTTCTCTTCGACAACCTTGCGCTCCTCATCTTTAATCAAATCAACCTTGTTGATGGCAATGAACGCAGGGATATACATACGGTTGCCCATCATTGCATCAATAATATCATCCTGATCAACATTTTTGCCTCTCACAAGGACATCGGCGTTCATGATTTTATTTTCCGAAAGGATAGCCCTCACATCATCAATACGAACCTGACTTGCGCCGACTGTATTTAATCTGATACCGCCCGAAGCTGTCTTTTTGATTGTAATATCCGGTTTGGGCTTATTGATTCTGATTCCCGAATTGTATAACTCACGCATTAAGACATCAACGTGAACCGCGTTGAATACATCTCCGAGAATTACAATTAAGTCAGCTGTTCTGACGACCGCAATAACTTCTTTTCCCCTGCCCTTACCCATAGCAGCGCCGGCAATTAAACCAGGGATATCAAGAATCTGAATTTTTGCGCCCTTGTATTCCATAAGTCCCGGAACTACCGTAAGGGTTGTGAACGCGTAATCTGCGGTTTCACTTTCGGTTCCGGTTAGTTTATTCAGGAGAGTTGATTTACCGACGGACGGAAATCCCACCAGAACAATTGTGCCGTCTCCTGATTTTTTTACGGCATAACCTTCTCCCCCACCTACGGATTTAATGGCGCGCATCACCATGTCGTCTTTTATTTTAGCCAGTTTGGCTTTCAGGCGACCTATGTGCTGTGATGTTGCCTTATTGTATTTTGTATTTCTGATTTCGTCCTCTATTGAACGAATCTCTTCTTCGAGTTCCATTTTGCCAATACATATTGGCATTTGTATTAGATGAAGGTGTTGTTGATGTCGTCATCTATAAATATCTATGAATCCAATCTGATTACGCACTTTCTTAGCTGATATAGTGTAGTGGCCAATCATGCCGGCCTCTCACGCCGGCGACTGGGGTTCGAATCCCCATATCAGCACTTATTTTGTACGATGTTGTTATTGTCGGCGGAGGACCTGTAGGGTCTTCAGCCGCAAAAATCTGTTCCAAAGCCGGACTCAAAACACTCGTTTTAGAAGAACACTCTTCAATCGGTTATCCTGTTCAGTGTGCGGGACTATTATCAAATTCTGCTTTTACTGAGTGTGAGGTTTCTTCGGATTCGGTTTACAATACTGTGAGCGGTGCAAAAATTATCGGTTCATCAAATTCTATTGAGTTCGACTCGGGCGTTACAAAAGCATATGTTGTCGACCGCGGACGGCTTGATTTTGAGATTGCCGAAATGGCTGCCGAAAGCGGTGCTGAATACAAACTGAAGACATCGGTTTCAAAAATAAATCCTGAGAAAAAACTAATTCATACCCACACAGAAGATATCCCGTATAATCTTCTGATTGCAGCAGACGGCCCGAGAAGTGTATGTGCAAGAAGTATCGGCTCTACTCGTTCCGAATTTATTTATTCTGGGATTCAGGCGGAAATTCCGTGTGACGTAAACAAATCTCTCGTTGAACTTTACCCAAATGCTTCTCCCGATTTTTTCGCGTGGATGATTCCTCTGTCTGAAAAAAGGGCACGCATAGGTTTATGCGGAACAAAAAATGTTCCCGCGCTGTTTTCACAATTCAAATCAAGGTTCACCGACTCAAATGTTCATTCGGTTACGGGGACTGTTCCAATCGGTGTTCGCAAAAAAACATTCGGTGACGGGGTTATGCTTTGCGGAGACGCTGCGGGTTTTCCAAAACCTACATCGGGCGGCGGAATTTATACGGGAATACGCTCTGCAAGACACGCGTCTGCGGTTGCTGTAAGCGTGTGTGAATCGGGAAATTATTCTGATGAAGCTTTGTCGGTTTATGAAAATCTCTGGAGGAATGATTTCGGGCGCGAACTTGATACAGGACTTAAAGCTCTCAAGTTAAGACGCGGTTTTACCGAAGCTGATATAGATTCGGTTTTGGGCGCGCTCAACAATCCTGATATTATTGAGACTATTATAAATTACGGAGATATGGATAAGCCTTCGACAATTCTTAAAAAACTTATTACGAGACCTGAAGTAATGGCAAAATTAAGTGCTGTTGGAATTCGAGGATTGTTCAGAAAAGTTATGGGCTGAATTTCTGCAAAACGGATGTCATAAATTTCAGAACGTCAGAATTATAAGCAAGGTATTTTTACTGATGCGAACCCATTTATAATTAATAGTAGGCTAAAGCCATGAAATTAATAATAAAGAAAAAAGGAAAGGAACTTATTGCCGAGCCTGAAGATAAAATAGATTCGACAAATGCAGTGGATATCAGAAAAGCAATAGAAGGTGAGCTTGAAGGTGTTTCAATTGTCACTTTCGACTTTAATAAACTCGATTATATCTCAAGTATGGGAATTGTAGTGATTCTCGCGATTAGAAAGAAATTGGGAAACTACGGTAAAATAAGAATTGTCAATGCTTCGGGTATCGTTCGCGAAGTTTTTGAAATGTCCGGTTTTGATGAACTGCTGGTCAACTGATTTTTTATACAAATAACTATTTCTGATAACACCCAATATATTTTAAAATGGAAAATACACTCCCCGCCCTGAAATATGATTCAAACGGACTAATCCCTGTGGTTGTTCAGGATGCAAAAACAAATCAGGTTCTGATGTTTGCCTACGCAAACGAGGATGCTGTCTTTCTTACAGTTTCAACCGGCTTTGCTCATTATTTTTCGCGGTCAAGGAAAAAGCTCTGGAAGAAAGGTGAGGAATCAGGTCATCTGCAGAAAATTTCAGAGATATTGGTTGACTGTGACTGTGATACTCTGCTCTACAAAGTTGAGCAGACGGGTTGTGCCTGTCACGAAGGATACAGAAGCTGCTTTTTCAGAAATATCAAGGGGGAAACTGTTCTGCCTCTGATAAAAGCGCCCGAAGAGATTTATAAAAGTAAGTGATTGTGCAATAGTAATTGCGTATATAAATTAATCAATGTATAATTGTTGTAAGGTAATTTATGACCTTAGGGTACACAAAATCTCCAAAATATTATCCAACGAATTTTTTAACGATTCGCAAACATTCTGTTTGCTCGCAAGTCCGGGACTTGCTCAGCTAAAGATGCTAAAGCATCTCGCCT
>JAUNXW010000229.1 GCA_030539595.1 Methanocorpusculum sp.
CCTGGCGCTTGGGGGTGAGGCGATAGCCGAAGGCGCGACTGAACGCTGGAAAAAGCGTTTGTCGAAAGATTTGCGGTTTTTTCCTAACCTCATAAATTCCGATCAACCCTGAGCGTAGCGATGCACCACAGCAACTCAAAAAAAGATGAAGAATAAAAAACGGCAACCCTTTCGTGATTTTCGTGGTGTAACAAAAAACGCCCAAATATCAACAAATTATTATTTCAAAATAATTTAAATATCAGATTCCACGATTGGACAGCCTCAAAACAACCCTACATAAAAACCCAAATAACGATATACCCCCGCCGCCAATATTTCTATAATAATGCCGTCTCAGTGTGCCGTCTGTAAAGGAAAAGGATTATGCGGGCTTCCAAACTGCCCGATAACGAGCCGTTTCCACGCACTCAAAGACACACACCCAATTTCCGATTATATGGGGGCATCTCCATCAGTATTTGTCGGAAGCTACGGATACCCAAGAGTTGTCGGAGGTCCTTTGATGATAAACGACTCAGACAATCCTTTAGACTGGGTAAAAAACAAATTCTCAATAGATGACATCGTCTCTGTTCGCTCAAGAACAATTCGCGGCGGAAGCGAACTCGACGTAAAAATTCCCGACGTCGGAAAAGTTCAGGAAATAGCTTTGTCAAGCAAACCTCTTGACATCGAAGTAGCCTTCACAAAACCCATAAACTTTGATTTATCATTCGACGGAACTGTAATCCCAACGGGTTTATCGGGGCAGATGAAAAAACTCGACGTCATCGACAACGCAAAAGTCTCGCGAATCGTTGACAAATGTACATCGGATATAGACTTACGTGCAGCGGAAGCCGCAAGAGTTATGTTTGAAAACGGCACAGACGTCTATAAAATCACAAATCTGCTGACCTCTGGTCTTATGGGGCTTGAAAGAAACAGGAGAGTAGTTCCAACCCGCTGGGCAATCACTGCAACCGACACAATGATTTCAGACTCCTACAAGCGTGAAGTCAGAAGGTATCCGGCTTTGCAGGATTATGAGGTTTTCTGCAAAACCCTTTACGGAAACACGCTCTGTTTTATTCTTATCCCTTCAAACGACTGGAGATTTGAGATGCTTGAACGCTGGCAGAAACACTCGCTCTGGTCTGAGGATGAAGAAACTGTTGTCGTCGACGGAGAAAAGGGAATGACAAAAAGAAATTATTCTCCGATAGGCGGTGCGTATTATTCCGCAAGACTTGTGGTTTTGGAATATCTCAGCAGTATAGGCCGCTGTGCAAGAGTAATATGCGTTAGAGATATTTCCGGAGAATACTGGGCACCTCTCGGGGTTTGGGTTATTCGCGAGGCGGCTCATGAATCGCTTAAATTCAGTCCGGATAAGTTCGGCACACTTTCAGAGGCAATAGCTTCTGCTTCTCAGAAGCTCGGGACTTCTTTTTGGGTGCAGAAGATGGGGTTGCTGAAAGATATGAGAGAGCAGAAGACGCTGTTTGATTTTTGAAATTTTTCCAAAAAAATTTTTTATGATTATTACCTGACTTTGGCATTTTGATATATTTTAATTTATGATGTTATCAGCTCTTATTTTTATTAATGGTTAAAAACTTCAGCAGTACTTCACTATTTTTTATTGATTAGTTTTATTTCGACTAACTTGTGGCTTCGCTCCGTTTATCACTCCGCTCAGCGTTGACATTCATCATTCATAGAAAAAA
>JAUNXW010000230.1 GCA_030539595.1 Methanocorpusculum sp.
CGCCACGCAAGAGTCACAATAAGACCTGACAAAGCAGGCAGACTCATCAAAGAAAAAACAGCCGTACCTCTTCGGGACTACATTGACAGGAACGGAAATATCCTCTGTGTCAAAAGCGAAAAAATTATGAAAATAACAACCTCATACATCGCGGTAAAAATCAGGCACAAAAACATCTATGAAATATACATCCCTCCAAACATCAAAGAGATAATCGGCGGATACAGTCTTGATAGCCACATAAAAAGATACAGCGAAGAAATCAGAGAGCTGAATCTGATGAAACAGTTCACCGCACAAAAAGAACTCTCAAGAGAACTTGACCTGCCTTATTCATGCTCAAACGCATATTCGGCAAGAGCAATATCCGCACAGATGCTTTTAGACAGAATTGCTGTAATCACGGGGTTTGAAGAATTCAAAAACCCGTGGTATGTTTCAGAATCGGGAAGGAAATACATGAGTCAGGATATGTGAAACAATCTCTCATGTTGGGATTTCACGCTCAAATCTCCGAAAAACAGTATAGATTCTTGTAATACTGTTTGCCTGACAAGCTCATTAATACAATTACACTCACTAAATTTATTTTGTTCAATTAACAAATATAATTCTGTTAATGCAAAATAACATAAATGAGCCCGTGATTGATTATTCTATTCATACCCAACCGCCTCATGCTCCGTATAATTTAAGAGCGGATTTAACCGGTTGTGAGGCTGAGGCTTTGTATTCGTATCAGGATTTTGGGCTTCCGCAACACGACTGGAGATGTTTTTCAGGGGATGAAGAAATGCATAAGGACTGTTATGTGATTAACAGGGCGCTTCGTGATTCTGATTTTTATAATTCAATGTGTGAGGATGATAAATATTTGTATCATCAATTGCGTAAGTGTCTTGATTCGGCAATATGTAAAACTGTGATTAATAATGAAATGGCTCTTATTAAAGGTCTTAAAAATCCGGATTGGATTTTAAATAAGCAGTTGGGAGATATTTTTACAGATGATGCGTACGGAAGTTTTTCGATGACTCCTGAGGTGGCATTAAGATATTCCGGTTATAATTCTGAACTTGAGAAAGTATTCATGCAGGTTACTATTCCAAAAGGAACTAAGGCTGTTTATATGGGTAAAAAAGAGGATGAGATTCTTTTGTTCAGAGGGGCTCATTATAAGATTGATGAAATTGTTCACAGTCCCAAGGGCAGTTTTTTAGCTGAGGAGAAGGCTCTTGTTTATATTGTCGTAATGATATAATTATAAATATGTTAGGCGACTGCGCACCAATGCGGTATATGGGCAGAGATGTACGTGTGAGAACTCCTAAGGAGGTCGAAAAGCGTCATAAGGAGACTCTGCGTGCTTTTGATATGCTTAAGGAGCAACAGCGCAGAAGAGATGCGGGTGAGCCTGTTTTTTTGGGCTGAATATTTTTATTGGTTATATTTATTATAAATATTTAGTCTGTTGTTTTACTTATCAAAGAAAGATAATAATATTGTTTTGTGACATTCCGACATCTTAATATTTTTTCAGGACAAATTAAATTTCAGATAAGACGCAGGGTTAAAAAAAACAGCTCCGTAGAATAATTCCTCACTTAAATCATTCAAGGCACAGTTCTTGCTATGGGCGGAGACTATGACCGCAAAACCCTGAGCGTTTTAAGCCGGTGCGTTATGCATCGGTATGGGTCAGCTCT
>JAUNXW010000231.1 GCA_030539595.1 Methanocorpusculum sp.
GGGTATTGATTTTGCTGCATAGCTTTCGCCACCAAACATGTAGTTTCCAGAAGGAAGTATTTTAGAATAACCGAAAGCGTAAGAAAAAGCAATACCCAAAATGAACTTGTAACATAATTGTCGTAGGAGGATGAGATGCCGGAGAACGTAAAGAACTACCTGACCTTGGAACGCTTCTCGCTTCGCAATTTCTACTATGCGTTTCTCGACACCAGCGACTATCTGGCGGACGGGCTCTTTATCAAACATCAGGTAACAGTGAAGTTCCTTCAGGAATACGGCCATGATGACTCACCGTATCTCGTCATCTTCTGCCGCATCCGAAAACGCGATGAGTCGGCTTTTCTCGACGCATTGAAAGAGTTGTCAAACAAGATGCTGATATGTGGGCACCCAGATTATCCGACCATGTGTCAAGAGTTTATGAGTAAAATCGACTCAGCCAGAAGGCAACGAAAGGATGATTGTGCGTGACACAGATGGTTCCGCTTAACAAGCAGAGCAAAAAAGTGCAACGGGAGCATCACGCCAAGCAGCGTGGAAGCTGGTACGGGCTGTGTCCTGTGACTCGGAGGGTGCCAAATGGAAAAGCCTATGACAGAGCAAGAGATAAACGCTTTTTTGGTCGAGATTGTTCAAGAACGGATTGAACGAGAGCGTTTGCGCCGGGATGAAAAAGCCGTTATGAGGCGACGTCGTGAGATGCGGGGGCGTAAGAATGATCGCCTCCTGCGAATCATCAGCCACGGTTACAAGCCACATGCCGGTTATGTCGATTGGGACTTTGTTGATGGCAAATTCACATGCATCGGAAAGTACATCAAATATCCCAAAAACAGCAACTGCCAGCGGTGGATGAAGCGTGAGACAAGCCGCAAAATCCGCAACAGCGAATACGCTCCGAAGAAGGGAAACTACTATCGCCGTCTCTTCGACTACTGGTGGACGCTGTATTAACACCTATTGTAGTGCCAGAAAAACCAGACAGATACGGAATCAACCGACACTCTCTCAATCCGGATAACCCATGTGCCGCCCCGCAACCAATGAATGGGTTCTACTCGTCTCTTTTACTTCCTGTCTTATAACCCCTGACCTTTTCCTCCTTACCATTACGAATTCTTGTATAGGATGAGGTCTCATGCGCAGCTTTAGGGGTGTGGTTGCCTTCAACTCTCGCCATCTCAATTGCCTCGTCATTTTGGCCTGCAGGCTCGTCCGTATCGCGAAAGACATAATCGTTGTCATTGTCATACGCTCTCGTACAGTGCCTTTGGTCTGGAGAGGTCGATGGTGAATTGCTGTTACTGGCGATTTCGGCAATGGCTGTGATGGCGACTACGCCGAAGAACTTGAGGCCTTCAATGGTTTTTGGATGAGATTCAGCAAAGTTAATTACCGAGCTTTTCACCCGCCTTGCGATATCCGCCATTGAGCGTCGAGGCTTATGAGCTGCGGTCGTGATATCAACACTTTCCCTTGTTCTAATCGCTTCTTTTGGTTGCACAGCTGGTTCTGCTGCGGCACTTAAGCGGTCGACCGACTTCTCAACGATGAATTCATCCGCCTTAATTGAGCTGGCGGATTTATCGTTGATCCTCGCAGTTTCCATCCTCTTGGCAACACTATAGGAGAAGTTGTCCCATGTATCAAGAGATACTCGTCGACTCATTTCGATAGAGTTCTTCT
>JAUNXW010000232.1 GCA_030539595.1 Methanocorpusculum sp.
AGTCATCGGATTTCTTTTTGCCTGATTTGTATTCCACCGGAACAATCTTCCAGAATCCGCTTCTGTTAGGAATTGTAATCCCTCTTTCAGTACGGTGATATTCCACAACATCAGCTATGCCGTAAATCCTGAGTTTGTGAGAGACAACCGGAACTGCACGAGATATTAATACATCACCTCTGCTTTCTGTGAAAAACGGATCGTCTGCATTTTTGTGCATAATCTGACCTGAAAATGTCAGATGATTTTCCTGCCATGCCTGTTCAATATGAATCAGTGCCCACTGCCGTTTACAGAATGCGAAGTGCTGAATTCCGCTCAGCAGCAGATAGTCGTCAGTATCCATTGATTGATACTTGGAAGTCATAATAGATGAATGTATCTCCTCTTTTTGGAAAAAGTATACATCTCTTGGTTACAATTATTGGATATTTGCTATCAGACAGCGAAGAGCAAAGAGATGAATGGAATTCAGACCGAGTACAAACTAATAACTGTTTAAAAAACAAAATAATCATTATCACACACTTTGAACTAAAATAACTTCATCATGCCCGAATCGGAAACAATTGAATACAAAAGCGAATTAAACGACAATTTTGAAAAGGAAGTTGTTTCCTTTCTGAATTCTGATACCGGCGGTGAGATTTACATAGGATATGACAACTCAGGATCAGGGCAGCAATGTCAATAAGCTGATGATACCGGCGGTGAGATTTACATAGGATATGACAACAGCGGAAATCTCATAGGTACTGATAATCCTGATGAAGTTCAGCTGAAAGTGAAGGACAGAATAAAAAACAACATTCTCCCGTTATGTCTTGATGTATGTTCAATCGCCCTCAACAATAAAAATAATCTATACTATATATCGGTATTAATCAAAAGCGGACTGCGCAAGCCTTATTACATCAAAAAATACGGAATGTCTCCGAGAGGATGTTATAAAAGAATTGCAAGTTCATCAGAGCCGATGACTGACACAGAAATTGAAGAGATGTTCTCAAGACGAGTAAGAAGCAGTCTGAAAAATATAATCTCTCCAATACAGGAACTTACATTCAATCAGTTAAAAATTTACTATGAAGGAAAAGGCAAAATACTGAATGATAATTTCCTGCAGAGCCTTAATCTTCTGACATCTGACGGCAAAATCAATTATGCGGGATACATCCTGGCAGATGAAAACAGTATCTCAATTAAGGTCGGTAAGTATTCGGGAACTACAAGAGTGGATTTGATTGGAAATGACGAGTACGGCTATTGTTCACTGTTAAAGGCTTATGACAGACTTAATGACAGACTAATTGCAGAAAATACTACGTTTGCCAAGATAACTCCAAAAGAAAGACTTGAACGGAAACTTATTGATGCAGCCGCTTTGCGTGAGGCTGTTTTGAACGCTATCCTTCACAATGATTATGCAAACTTCCCGTCACCGAAAATAGAATTTTTTTCGGACAGAGTTGAGATTACTTCTATGGGCGGTCTGCCTCTTGGAATGACTATAGATAATTTTTTCTCAGGAATGTCAATTCCCAGAAATAATGAGCTGATGAGGGTTTTCAGAGATATTGATTTTGTTGAGCAGTTAGGTTCGGGAGTTCCGAGAATTTTAGAGGCATACAGCCGTGATGTGTTTACTGTTTCTGATAATTATATCAGAGTAACTTT
>JAUNXW010000097.1 GCA_030539595.1 Methanocorpusculum sp.
TAAGTCCAGTCTTTTAGGGCTCGTTTGTATTTGCAGAGCCCCATTTTTTCTTCGAAGGAGATTTTAAGACCTTCAAAGTTTACGGCGTAGTCAAAGTTGAATTTGCCGTACTGAAAAGTTTTGGCGTCTTCCATCTCTTTTGTTGGTTTGTAGGAGAGGTTCTGCCGTTTTCTTCTGATTGAGTTTGAGGGTATTATCAGCGACATTTGGTTATTGTTTATTTGTTGTGTATGATAAAGAGTGTTGCGGGTGGTTATTTTGTTGAGAAAGAGTTTAGGCTTGCGGGTAAATATTTGATTTGCGAATCTTGAAAAATTCTTTGGAGGAGATTTTGATGTTGAGGTTGTTTGACTGTTGGGCTTTGAAATTATGTTGCGAGACAATCATTGTTTCAAATGTCAAGTCAGACTTATTTTAGAATATCTATTATAATTTTTTATAGAAATTTCCGAATCGAAAATAACTATACAAACTCAAAATCCCAAACCAGTAGCAAATACCATCAACTCACCAAACTCAAAAATCCCAATAAGCGCAACCCCTAAAACCGCACAAATCACAACAGCTGCCCTCATCACAAAAATAATCTTACGTCCCCCTTCCTCAAGAGAAATCTCAGGGACTCCAATCTTATACACATTCGGTTTATCAAAACAAACCCCGCAGCCTCCTGCAATAAGGCTCATTGGAATACCACCGTTAAAGCCCGGACGCTTCTTCCTGTCCGACTTAAACACAAACGCTGCTTTCTTAAATCTCCCGGTGCACGCAAAAATCAGAATCAGAACAGCACCCGCAACTCTTGCGGGCAAAAACGCAAAAACATCATCAGCTCTTGCCGAGAACCAGCCCAGTCTCACCCTCTCATCCTTATAACCCAGCATCGCATCCATAGTATTTGCGCAGCGGAAAAGAACCGCACCGAAAATACCCGCACCGAACAAAAGTTCAAACGCAACGAACCAGAACAAAGGAGCAATAATACTGTCAACAAGATTTTCAGCCGCAGACTCATAAGCCCCCGAACGAATCTGCTCAAACGTAAGAGACTTCGTATCGCGACTGACCATATACTGAACTTTTCGCCTCGCCTCCTCCTCATCACCCGACTTCAAAGCACCCTCAACAGCAAAAACATGCTGTTCAAGAGATTTCCAGCCAACGCAGAACGAAAGCGCAACAACCGAAAAAATCACAAAAACCCATCCCGGCGCAAAAGCATAAATCAAAACACAAGGAAGAAGCGCGACCGCAACCGTAAAAATCCAGCCGACAACTCCTGCAAATCTCTCAAAACCCTTCGGATAAAAATTAATTCTGCCCCACAAACCGATAAGATTCCCAAGCAGAGCTACAGGATGAAATCTGCTTCGCGGGTCACCGATAATTCTGTCGAGAATTAATCCTAAAAAAAGAATTATTGAACCGAACGCCATGTAATAATAATTCCGGCAAGCATTATGGCATAAAGAATCACTGCCATCACGATATTATTAACACCTGTCGGAACTAAAATCCACAGAAGAAGAACAAGAAGTCCGAGAACAGGGGCAATCAGATTAATAATTATCAGGCTCGGGTTAACTCTGCAAAAAGATTTTTCTGCGCGCGGTTTTTTCGCAGATTTGTCGGGCGCTTTTTCAGATTCGGAGGAATCTTCTACGGCATCCTCGGATTTCTTTGTTTCCGCATGAATAACGTTAATTGTAAAGCCCGTGCGGCGCATTCCGTAACCCGAAATCACCTGCATATCAAAACTTCCCGGGTTCGCGGTTTCAAGAATAGGAACTCTGATTTCCGATTCGGACTCAACGTAAAGGTTTTCATATGTGAAAGGAGTGTAGGAAGCGCCTTCTGTTCGAAGGGTTGCGTGCGTTGGGGCTCCGTAATTTACAACTCTTATGTGAAGGTTAGTTCCGGGGCTTACCTCAACACTTTCCGCGGACAACTCAAGCGAGTTGATTCCAAGCCTGTTTAACTGAATTTCTACAATTGCCATGTTTTTACCTCTGGTGTTTTGGAAGAAGATTTGCTATGCCTGAGGAAATCATATAGACCTCTTTGCATTTTTCGCAGGTGAGAAGTCCTTCTACAATTTCTGTATCATTACCCTCTATCTCTGTGACTATAAAGTTTCCTCTACATTCGGGGCAGCAGACTACATCCAGAACCCATTTTTTCATTTTTACAGCTCGTCTCTTATGTCTATAATGTGCGACTGGTCAGGACCTGTTGAGATTATTCCGACAGGTTTCTTTGTGTCGTTTTCTACGGTTTCGATGAACTTGAGCGCTTTCGGTGTGAGTTCAGAGTATTTTGTTGCCGCGTAAACGCTTTTGTCGATGTGGTCAATTCCCGTCAAGGCTATTGATGTGCAGCCGTTTATCATAGCTGAGTATCTTGCCATTTCTCCGTCCCAAGTTCCGATTCTGCGTTCTCTGTGAGTGACTGCGCCGAACTCCTGTATCCCCAAAGAGATTGACTGCTCGTGTGTGAGTTCTGTGGGGAAAGGACCTTCTCCTACTCTTGTGGGGAAGGCTTTGAAAACAACGATGACGTCGTCGATTCTTGTAGGCCCTACTCCTACATCTGCTGCCATTTGAGAGGCTGATGTGTCTTTGCTTGTTGTGTATGGGTAGTTTCCGTAGTAAAGGGAAATACCGAAGCCTTGTGTTCCTTCTATGATGACCGATTTGTCTTCGTCGAGCGCTGCGTTGACGTCTTCTGCTACATCAGTAATATATGGTGCGAGTTCGGGAACGTCGCGTGCGAGGCGTGAGCGTCTCATTACTCTGTCGGAGTTTGCAGGTCCGCAGCCGCTTCCTGTTGATCCGACTTTTTTGGATAAGTTCGGGTCGGTTTTGTCGAGCTGAATGTGTTCGGGTTCGATTACTCCGCAGCGTCCGTCAATTTTTGTTCTGCCTGAGCATTTTAGTAAGTCAAGTTCGTGCGCAAATACACGCGGGTCTACTAATACGCCGCTTCCAATCATCAGTTGTGCGGGAGGATATAAAAATCCCGAAGGAACCATACGGACAACGTATTTTGTGTCGTTTACGTTTATGGTATGACCTGCGTTAGGTCCAACCCCGCCGCGTGCTATGATGGCGGCTTTATCTTTATTTGCTACGTGTGCGACGATTTTTCCCTTGCCTTCGTCGCCGAAGAAACCACCAACGATGATTGTGCCTGACATTTTTTATCAATATTATTTGTATGTTATAAAGATAAGGACTTTGGATAATATGTGTTCCGGACTTAGAGTTTGTCATGTAGTTATGAGATGTTTTAATGTTAGGATTTTAGATTGCTTTGCGAGACACCGAAAATCACTAAAATTCGACTAAATATACAAAAGATTGAGTGTGAATCTATTCAGACTAATTTTGACGATGAGAATATTATATGCTCTTCTTGGGCATTTTAGGAAATAGTAAACAGTGAATCTATGATTTACGTTCACTGTTTCCCATTTCATGAAAAACCAAAGAAGAGTATACAGTATCGTTATTAAAATAAGATATATAACAGAATCTACGATTTGACAGCTGCATTAAGTTCATTATATCAAAATGTTTGAGATTTAAAAAAAAGGTAAATTGTTTTTATGTTTGTCATAATTTAACCCAACAATTAAATCACTGCGACACAAACAATTCATTAATAAAAATGACAGCAGTTTTTGACCCGTCTGTTCTCGGAATTTTTATCTTTGGGCTTCTGGCAGGAATTTGTCCCTGTAACAGTGTGCTCTGTTTAGGGCTTATAGGATATCTCACAAGCGGAAAAACAAAACTGTCACTGCCGAATATCTTAAAACTGGTCTTCGCATTTTCTCTTGGAACAATTATAGTCCTACTCCCTCTCGGATTTCTCGCAGGATTTATAGGGGATTATATTCTGTTTATCAGCGAAGCGGCGGCTTGGATTTGTGGCGGGGCTTTACTGATTCTAATGGGGTTTCAGCTTCTGCATTTATACAAACCGCCCATCAGAAAAATATTTAATTTCTTCAAAAGACCGAACTCATATACAATTACCGGAGCATTTCTTCTCGGATTGTCATTTGGAGCAATTACAATTGGCAGAGGTGCTCCAATGCTTATAATTGTTCTGACATATATCGCACTTTATCAGACAGCGGTTCAGGGACTTTTTACAATACTGATTTATTCTGTCGGGCTTGCAATTCCTTTGATGATTTTGAGTTCTGTCGGCGGAGTAATAGGACAAAAAATAAAATCGATTACAAAATTAAGCGGAAAAGCAATTGACATAATAATCGGTGTGATGATTATCGGGATTGGAATTTATTTCATAATTATGGGGATACTCGCGATTTGAAATTATTTATCGCCCATTTTTTACTTACATCCTCTATAAGTTTTGTAAAATCAACCGCTTTTTGTAATCATAGGTTTTTTGGATATGTTTGAATCTGCCTTGTTGAGCCTAATGCGTTATGGTTCAACTCCGCCCTGTGCGACGATTTTTCCCTTGCCTTCGTCGCCGAAGAAACCATCAACGATGATTGTGCCTGACATTTTTTATCAATATTATTTGTATGTTATAATTACAAGGGCTTGCGTATCGTGATGTACCCTACGCTAACAAATTATCCGACAACAATTATTCATGGATTAATTTAAGTCCCAGATTTCCCTATTGGACAAACTCAAATTTATACTTGAAAAATCTATCCGATGATGTACTTATAATATTTGAATTTTCTTATGATGTAAACAAATATCATACTTAAAGCGAGTGTGAGGATGAATGTCAATGGATAATATATTATTGTCTCGTAAGTAATCCCAAATATTTTTCCAACGTATATAAGTCCTGTTTGGAAGAATGGATGTATCAGATATATTCCAAATGAGTATAAACTAACGGTAAGCAGCCATTTGAAATTTTTATTTGAGTTTGTGATTTTGTTACTTACCGCAAACAAAAGTGCAAAGATAAATAAATAGAACAGAGGCTGTATCAATGATTCAATAAATGTAAATGAGATGTCAGGGATTGAATTATATGAGCCGTAGATATATATGCCTGTCAACCATAATCCGCTTCCGATTATTGTAAATATTATTGTCGGTGTAACAAATGTCAAGATTGACTTTTTTAAAACCCATTCTTTAATAGTTGGATAATGTTTGCAGATGTAAATTCCAAAAACTAAATAAAATATTTCACAGAAAAATATTTTGTTAGTTATTGACAAATCATATCCAAAAAGATGAAGTTGAAAATTTGCTCCAAATATCTGCCATCCAAGTTGTAATACTAAAGCTAATACCAAAAATAACCAATCAGTTCCTCTGTCTAAAAAGAAATTATATATTTTTATGATTACCGGGTACAGTAGATATAACTCAATTATTATCAGGAAAAACCAAAGATGATAGTACCCGCCTGCAGCTAAGTAGGCGTATGCTATTTGTAATATTGATGGAAATGTAAACGTCCCTGTTTTGTATGCAGCAATAAACGCATTAAATATCAGATAAAATGTTGTGAATAATAAATACGGCGGAATTATTCTCCAGAATCTTTTTTGATAAAATTCTTTCTGGGAGTAATTTTTCTGATATTTAAGATAAAGTACGAAGCCGGATATAAATATAAACAGAGGGACGGCGAAATGTGAAAAAATATCAATTCCAATATTTACAACCATCAATGCATTAATATTTGGAATTGCTGTAAAACCGGCTGAAACATGGATTGCCAATACAGCAAGAATAGCGAAGGCTCTTAAATAATCCATTTCCGGCACATGAGTATTTTGTTTATTCATCCATATTTTGTAAGCCATTGTCTTACTTTAATCTTTCCAAGTCTTGCTTAAAGTAATACACTTGGATTAAAAAATTGTATAATAATAAATGGCAAGATCAAAAACAAATCCATTAACCTCAGTCACGTTCAGAATGCCTGATGAGACTTTGCATAAAATTGAGGAACTTGCCGCTCTGAATTCACACGACAGAACATCGGAAATAATTGGTGCGTGCAGGCATTGGATTAACATCGGAGGCAACGCAGGAATTGACATTTCAACAAAAGATAAAATTGCAGAACTTCAGTCACATGTAATCTCACTTGAAAAAACAGTCTCTGAGATATCTCTAACAATGATAAAACTTGAAGAAAACAATACAACGCTTTTGAGAATAATTGAAAAGATGTCTAATAAATAAAATAGAGTGAATTAATCCCTTTAGTTTTCTTTTTCAGTTTTGTCTGCAATGTCCTTAATAGTCTTTCGTGATGTATCTGATAAGAAAAAAATCCAAAAATGCACTGCCAACTATATAT
>JAUNXW010000098.1 GCA_030539595.1 Methanocorpusculum sp.
ATGTACGTCCTTCATCTGTAAGAATCCCCAATGATGCTGATGGCAAAACTTTCAGAATAAAACAGAGACCTATTTCATAATTATTTAAGGACATTGAATGCGGCAAAAACAGAAAACATTCAACTATATATAATAGGTATTGATTTGGGGGGGGGTATAAAGGTTTCTATTTGCTTTGCGTAAATATACTCGGAATAATTTTTGACAGAACTATTTTATAAAACAAGAATCAACTATAATGAGCAACTCAAAGATAATTATGAAAAGTATATTCGCAAAATGCCCAATCTGCGGCACTGAAATGATTCAGGGCTTTATTCCGCTAGACACAAAATGTGATCTCTGCGGGAATCCTACAATAGCCAATTATTACTGCCCTAACGGTCATCACGTCTGCAACAACTGCGGATACAACATGATGTATGAACCGCTCAGAAATATCTGTCTCAATACAAAATCAAGAAACCCGATGGAAATTCTTGAAAAAATGATTGACGACGAAAATATTCCGTTAATGGGCTGTAAGCAAAATCTTGTCTGTGCATTGGCAGTTTATACAGCATACAAAAATAACGGCGGGAAGGGGGTTGAACTCTCAAAAGGTCTTGATATGATTAAAGACAGAATTGCAAGAGTTCAGGTTTCAATGTGCATGCTCGGCGGTTTCTGCGGAATACCTGTTGCTATGGGAGTTGCATATCAGGCTGTAAGCACGCATTCAGATAAAATTGATGAGATAACAGCAACCGCAAATCTGATGAGCGGTCACTGCATGACAAAGCTGATGAACCCAAATAACGAGGGGAGTAAAAACTGCTGCATAAGAAACAGTATCATCTGCACAATCGAGTCGGCAAGATTCCTAAACAATAATTTCTGGATTGATATGGAACTCCCGCAGTTTATTAAATGCAAATATTCCGATATGAACCCAAGATGCAATAAAGAAAAATGTCCGTTCTTCAACGGTAAAAGAACCGAGAAGATTTAACTTTTTTTTGTTCGGCTTTAACTGTTTAATAATTACAAAACAACACTCAGAAAAATAATTAAAAAAATAATTTTTTTTAACTGAGAGCTAAAGAACGAATCTTAGTTCTCAACTACAATACGTGTCGGGGTAGGAAGCTTGTATCCGCTGTGGAGAAGTGCGTCCTTTGCCTGATCAATGTATTGCGGGTTTGTCCAGATTGTGAAAACACGCTGTCTGGGTTCAACACGTGCCGCTGTTCCGACAGCCTTGCCGAAAGCAAGTCTCATACCCTCGGAAACACGGTCTGCACCTGCTCCCGTTGCGTATTTGTGCTCACGTAAAACATGGTGCGGGTAAGTTCTGATTTTTAAATGGAAATTGTTCTTACCGACGTTGTTCATTAAACGTCTGTTCATATTAATACGTGCTGCTTCAAGTGCAGTGTGGCGAATCTGACAACCCTCAATTGCTTCGAGGTGAATTGCTACCGGGAATTCTCCGGAGAGATTTCCCATATCAAACTGTACAACCTTAAGTCCGGGTACTCCGCCCATGTATTCACGGCGGCAGTAAGCCTTCTTTGCAAGGTGATTGTACATTCGTGCTGGTTTTCTTACCATTTTATAATGCTCCTAGCTCTCTAAATGTGCTATTATTATAGGTCAGTCGACATATTAAACATTGCTATAAGATTGCCGTTATTCGTCCGGTACAAACTTAGTACCGTAATGAATAACCCCGTCAGAACCTTCTCTGTCCAGAACCCTGAACACAGAATGAACTCTCATTCCGATGTAGACTTCCTCCGGCTCGCAGATAACGTGCGAAGTAAGGCGCGTTCCCTCATCAAGTTCAATAATTGCGAGAACATACGGCTTAACATCGCAGTACTGCTCGCTTGCCGAATACAGAACCGAATAAGTAAGTACAGTTCCATTTCCAGAAAACCTGAACGGAACAATTTTCCCGTCTCTTCTGCAGTGCGGGCAAATATTTCTCGGCGGGAAAAAAACTCCTCCGCATACTTCACATTTTGTTCCAACAAGATTGTATCTCTGCGGAATTTTTCTCCAGTATCTTGCTACGGTCATTTTTTAGTCCCTCCTGAGAATGTGAGATACAACAGTCGCGCCCGTTCCGCCGACATTTTGAGTCATACCTATTTCTGCTCCTTCAACCTGACGTTTTCCCGCTTCTCCTCTGAGCTGCTGAACAACTTCCCAGATTTGTTTGATACCTGTTGCTCCAACCGGGTGACCGCATGCTTTTAAGCCTCCGGATGTGTTTACCGGAAGTTTTCCACCGATATAAGTATCTCCTTCTTCCGTGAATTTACCTGCCTCGCCTTTTTTGACGAAGCCCAAATCCTCAATTGCGCAGAGTTCGGCAATTGTAAAGCAGTCATGGACTTCAACGAAGTCAATGTCTTTTCTCTCAAGGTGAGCCTGAGCGAATGCTTTGTTTCCTGCGGCAACCGTTGCACCGAGCGTTGAAAAGTCAGGTCTGTCATGTAAAGCAATTGTATCGCCTGCCTGAGCCGAGGCTATGACTTTAATTGGTGTGTCTGTGTATTTTTTCGCAATCTCAAGAGGACATACAACTACCGCTGCAGCTCCGTCTGAAACAGGTGAACAGTCGAAAAGTCTCAGAGGCGACGCGACAAGCGATGAGTTCATCACGGTTGAGACAGTGATTTCGTTCTGAAACTGCGCGTATCTGTTCATCGAACCATTGTGATGATTCTTTACGGAAACTTTTGCGAGCTGTTCACGCGTAAGCCCGTATTTGTGCATATAGTCGCAGGCTATCATTGCATAAAGTCCCGGAAAAGTCGCTCCGGCAAAACTTTCCCATTCTCTGTCTGCTGCACCTGCCAATACATCGGTTGCGTCTCCGACATCAGTCATCTTTTCAACGCCCGCGGCAATTACAATGTCTGACATTCCTGAGGCAACAGAAGCAACCGCCTGTCTGAAAGCAAGACCTCCCGAAGCGCAGGCAGCTTCTACTCTCGTTGCCGGAACATGAAGTTCTCCGCCGAGCCCGACGTAGTCTGAGACTAAAGCCCCAACATGTTCCTGACCGATAAATCTTCCCGCAGACATTGAACCGACAAAGAGTTCATCAATTTCTTCTCCGGTGACGTTTGAGTCTCCAATTGCTGCAATTCCTGCTTCGGTGCATAAATCTCTGAAAGATGTATCCCAGCGCTCTCCGAATTTTGTAATTCCCGCGCCTATTACTGCTACTTCCCGCATTTTGTTCACATCCGTATTTTTCCTTTGTGTCTTGCGTAAACCGCGTAGTCAAGATATTTTTTCTTTTCAAGCATCTGCTCGACCGACGGAGCGCAAGCCCTGTCGATTTTATTTATGATTGCATCAGTTACCGTGATGTCAAACGCATCCGAACCCGCACCGCTTCCGTAACTTGTGACAAAAATTCTGTCATCGGGTTTTGCTATATCCAAAACAGCGGCAAGCCCTAAAGGCACTGCTCCGCTGTATGTGTTTCCGAGCCTTGGAACAAGAAGCCCCGCTTTAATTTGTTCTTGCGTAAAGCCGAGCATTTTTGCGGCTTTCTGCGGGAACTTTGCGTTCGGCTGATGGAAGACAGCGTAGTCATAATCGGACGGTTTTGTACCAACCTTTTCCATCATTAGTTTCGCGGTAGTTGTTACGTGCTTGAAGTATCCCGGGTCTCCGGAAAATCTTCCGCCGTGGCGAGGATAAAGTTCTCCTTCACGTCTCCAGAAATCAGGGGTGTCCGATGTATACGAACAGGTGTCGTTGATTTCTGCAATCGGGTCATCTTCTCCTATAATGTAGGCAGCACCTCCTGCAGCAGCTGTATATTCAAGAGCATCTCCTGGTGCTCCCTGAGCAGTGTCAGCTCCGATTGCTACAGCATACTTCATCATTTTTGAGGATACAAGTCCCATCGCTGTTTGAATACCGGCCGTTCCCGCTTTGCAGGCAAATTCGTAGTCTGCGGCCGTCATCAGAGGAGTTGCTCCAATTGCTTCACCGACTGTGACCGATGTGGGTTTTACTGCGTACGGGTGAGATTCTGAACCGACGTAGACAGCACCAATTTCTTCCGTATTTACCTCACGTCTTGCGAGGGCGAATCTCGCGGCTTCAACAGCGAAGGTTGCCGTGTTTTCATCATAGTCCGGAACGGATTTTTCAAAAACTCCGAGACCTCCTGTGATGTCTGCGGCGTTAGCTCCCCAGACACGCGCTATTTCTTCTGCTTTTATTCTGTATCGGGGAATGTAAGCCCCGTATGTAATTATTCCTACCATTTTGCTTTCCTCAGGCGTGTTACGATGTCTGTTGTCGTCAGAGACGTGCAGAGCACTGTTATGTGGTCTTTTTCCGCGAGTAATTTAACGAGTGGATGAACTTTATCCGCAGTGATTCCCTGTAAAATTACGTAAGGCGGTTTGAACGGCGTTACCCTTATTGCAATCATCGGAGATTTTCCGGTTGACACATCGGTAAATATCAGAGCGCGTTCTGTACTCCAGCCATAAATGCGATTGAACTCACTCGGTGAGAGGTTGAGAATTGCATTCGGGCTGTTGACTACTGTGTATCCAAAAATCTGTGCGTCAGTTGTTCCGCAGATTTGTTCGCATTCAATCAGTTCGGAAAGTTCAGATATTGGTATTGCCGCTGCAAAGTCGTGAATATCATAGATTACTTCGTCGTCATATTCTGAGAACAGGAGTTTGCCGTATTTTTTTATGTATTTGCCTCCGTTCTCTTCGTCGATGTCAAGAAGGGTGTCTACAATTTTTCCGACTACGCCCGTTCCCGGACTTTTTCTTCTTCCGCTTTCATAGTCACTGATGACCGACGGTGAAATCTCCAAGTGTTCTGCGAGTACTCCGGGCGCTATCTGAAAACTTGTTCTCCATTTTTTCAGAGCCTTTCCCGGTGAATCTGAGAGAGTTATCTCGCCCGCCATTTTTTCAGCAAGCTGCTGCCTAATTCCCGGCTTCATTGTATATATCGTATTTCGTTACTGACATAAATAATTGGTCGTTGAATTCGTGAATTGACGAAGTTTTGACAACAGGGTTTATTAATTCCGGATGTGTATGGGACGCGGATTTTAAGAAGCGCGTGACACTGTGTTGAGATGATTATTAATTGCGTGATTATGTCACAGAGCGTTTGTTTTAATTCCATTAAGCACAAATTATAATTTATGCGAATAATAATAACACGGCTTGCGGAAAAAGGCGTCCGCGATAATTCAGTCTGCGAAAAATACGGTCACACGGCAAAAATATTCAGCCCGCTGAAAGCAGAACTTAATCCGAGCCTTGCCCAGAGTTTTGTTTTGTCGGCAAACGATGGGGAGTTTGACGCGATATTTTTTACAAGCGCATACCCGGCACAAAAAATATCTCCGCTGCTCGATAAAAATATTACAAAAAAATGCCGCGTTATAGCAATAGGTCCTCAGACAGAAAAAATTCTTCACGAGAACGGGATTGCTGCAGAAGTTTTGGATTCTTTTTACTCCAAAGATTTTGTTCCGTATCTGGGTGACTGGATTGAAAACAAAAAAATTGCACTGCCGAGAGCGGATGTTCCAAACAAGCCTCTTATTAATGCGATTGAGGATGCAGGGGGAATGGCTTTTGAATACAGATGCTATAAGTTAGTGCCGACAGGAGATGTTTTGGATGTGTCAGATTCTGATGCGGTTATGTTTACAAGCGCAAATTCGTTTAAGCAGGCTAAACTTCCCGATTTGTCTGGAAAAGTTCTGATAGCAATAGGTGAGATTACGGCTGAGGCGATGAAGGATGCAGGTGTTTCACCTGATGTGGTTGGAGACGGTTCTCTTGAAGGAACACTTAAGGAGCTGAATAAATTTCTGAAAATCTGAGTTGAGGTTTATCTACTTTTTCAGTTCTTTCTTCTTCGTGAGGTCCAGATAATTTTCAGGCGTTACAATACTTTTGCCAATCTCTTTTTCAGCCTCTTTTCTGGCAACTCCCGCAACGTTTCCGCCACGCTTTGCGACCCTTTTATTATTTTCAAATCCCTTTGGTTTTTCATTTTGAGAAATTTCTGTTGTTACCCTTTCCCCAAGCATAGTAAAAATCAGTTCCAAATCTGTCATATGGTCTCTCAGATTTTCATTTTTATTTTTATCAAGACCTTTAAGCGTTTTATATTCCGATGGTGTCAGACCAAATGCGGCTTTAGAAATCTCGCTCGTCAGAATTGCATAATCCGATTCTCTCGTAATTCCACGCTCCTTCCACTCCTCAGTAAGATTTTGTCTGATGGCAATTCCTCTGAGGCGCT
>JAUNXW010000099.1 GCA_030539595.1 Methanocorpusculum sp.
CTGAATACTTGAGTTGCTGATACATCCGGCAGATAACAGCAGCGACAATATCATGATTAGTGATATTATCGGGATTGTCTTTTTTATACCGGTTTTAAAGGACTTTAGTATGTCTGTTTTTTTCACATTTGCACCTATTATGAATAATTTAACTTTTTCGCAGAGGATTATAAATCTATCGAATTTAATGATGGACTTCAGAATAGCGAATTACAGTGAGCAAGGAAGATGTTAAAGACAGCGTGAAATCAAGGTGTAGTGTATAAAAAAAAGAATTTAGTATGTATATACAATTGAAACAGTCGCGGTAGTCTTTAACTTGCCTGACTCAATTGCAGTTGATGCTGAATCCATTACTGCACCCATTGCCTCTGTTTTAAGATTCACGTTCGGGTATGAAACAGCGTTGTAGCTCTGGTCTACCGAAATCTTACCTGTTCCTGTAATTTTAATGCCGAGAGCTGATGAAACCGAATCTGCATCTGCTTTTGCTGACTTAACGGCTGAAATAATCGCCTTGTTTCTTTCAATAATCTGCTTCTCGTTTGACAGACCGAACTGGAGACTGTTAACTTTGTTTGCGCCTGCATCAACTGCAGCGTCAATGTATGAACCTGCTTTGTCGACTTCATATGAAATAACTTGAACAGTGTTTGTTACTTCATATACTGTTGTTCCAATATCCCACTTGCCTGTCTGGTATTCGCTAATCTCGTAAGAGTAAATCGAATATCCCGAGGTCTTAATGTTTTCATCTTTAATTCCTGCTTTCTTAAGTGCTGCGATAACTTTGTTCATCGCTTCCGCATTTTCAGACTGAGCCTTCTTTGCGTCAGGATTGATTGTTTCGACACCGAATGAAATTGTTACTTTATCCGGGTTGGTATCAGAGTAACCGTTTCCGAAAACAAGAATTATCTTGTCTGTACTTAAATCCTCTGCAGCCGCGGGAAGTGCTAAAAGAGCGAACACCGCAAAGACTGCAAGTATGGCAATAACTGATTTTCTCATTTTTTATCAAGATGATTATTGAACTCGAATTGTTATATATCTGACTTTAACTGCGAATTTTTTCTTAGTCATTTATGCGCGTATGCGTGTTTCGTGTAAAACAGTTCTATAAAAATGCTTCTAATGGCTTTTTTGATTTGCCGACACAATAACTTTAAATATCACCCATGACTTACATTTAGTAAACAACAATCAGGAGTGAAAATATATGACAGATACAGCAAAGATTCAATTAATTGTACAGGAGGCAAACTTAGATGACGCCCGCAAAGGCTATGCAAGAATAAATAATGATGTCATGGCAAAATTAGGCGTTGAATCAGGTGATTACGTAAAAATCACCGGCAAAAAATTCAGCGTCGCAAAAGTCATGCGCTCGACAACAAGCGGTTCGGGTTCAATTGCTATAGACGGTGAAACACGTCAGACTGCGGGAGCAGGAATAGGAGACACAGTAACCATTGAAAAAATAGACCTGAAGACCGCGGCAAAAATCACAATTCAGCCTGTTTCGAAAGCAATACAGGTCGACTCACGCGAACTTGAAACAATCATTTTGAATAACTTCGCGGGAAAACCAGTTGTCAAAGGACAGAGATTTGCTCTTGGGAGCAGAGCACCCCAGCAGGATATATTCAACTCGTTCTTCGGAGAATGGGGAGGATTCCCGAATTATAATACAGAAACATACGAGTTCATTATCTCAGATGTTTCCCCAGGGGACGCGGGAATAATCGGCTCATCAACAGCAGTTGCATACAAGCCAAGCATCTACAAAGGCGACGACGCACCCAAAGGAAAATCAGCAGGAAACATCCACTACGAAGATATCGGAGGACTGGGGCGAGAACTTTCTCTTGTTCGTGAGATGATTGAATACCCCTTGCGAAACCCCGAGGTGTTTGATAAATTAGGTATTGAACCTCCAAAGGGAGTTTTACTTTACGGCCCGCCCGGAACAGGTAAAACATTAATTGCAAGAGCTGTTGCAAACGAAGCCGGAGCATACTTTGACACAATCTCAGGACCTGAAATTGTTTCAAAATACTACGGAGACTCAGAAGAAAAACTTCGTGAGATATTTGAGAAGGCCGAAGAAAACGCACCTTCAATCATCTTCATTGATGAAATCGATTCAATCGCACCGAAACGTGAAGAGTCTAAAGGAGAAATGGAGCGTCGTGTTGTAGCCCAGCTCTTATCTTTAATGGACGGGCTCAAAAGCAGAGGACGTGTAATTGTAATTGCGGCAACCAACCTGCCCGATTCAATCGACCCTGCTCTCAGGCGCGGCGGAAGATTTGATCGTGAGATTGAGATTGGTGTTCCTGATAAAGACGGGCGTGCTGAAATCTTAAAGATTCACACACGAAATATGCCGCTTTCAGAGAATGTCAAGATTCAGAAATACGCAAACACAACTCACGGATTTGTCGGAGCAGACTTAGCGCTGGTTGCAAAAGAAGCTGCAATGCACGCTTTGCGCCGTGAATTCCCGAGTATGAACCCTGAGGAGAAACCATCAAAAGAAAAACTCGACAACCTGAAAGTCACCTCGGAAGACTTTGAAGCGGCTCTTAAAATGGTTCAGCCGAGCGCAATGCGTGAAGTACTCGTTGAAGTCCCAGACATTCACTGGTCTGATGTGGGCGGTCTTGACTCGGTAAAAGAAGAACTTCAGCAGGCTGTTGAATGGCCGTTGAAATACGCAGACGTCTATAAGCAGTTCGCAACAAAATCCCCGAAAGGATTTTTGATGTTCGGTCCGCCCGGAACAGGTAAAACTCTGCTTGCAAAAGCAGTCGCAAACGAATCCGAGTGTAACTTCATTGCGGTTAAAGGTCCTGAACTCATGTCAAAATGGGTTGGAGAATCAGAAAAAGGCGTGCGCGAGATATTCAGAAAGGCACGTCTTGCAGCACCGTCGATTATCTTCTTGGTTGAAATCGACTCAATCGTTCCAAAGAGAGGAAGCTATGAAGGCTCATCGCACGTCACGGAAAGTGTTGTCTCGCAGTTCTTAACAGAACTCGACGGTCTTGAAGAGCTCAAGAACGTTATTGTAATCGGAGCAACCAACAGACCTGATATGATTGACCCGGCTTTGCTCAGACCGGGAAGACTTGAGCAGCATATCTTTGTTCCGCCGCCGGATGAAGAAGGAAGAAAACAGATTCTTGAGGTTTATCTCAAGGGCATAAAAGATATGCTTGCAGAAGATGTGAGTATCGAAAAACTTGTCGAAGATACCGATGGATTTGTAGGAGCAGATCTTGAAGCACTTGTGCGCGAGGCTAAAATGGTTGCAATCCGCGAGTTTGTTAAAGCGATGGCGGGAAGAGATGCAAATGAGATTTCTCTTGCTGCAGCGAGCGTAAAAATCTTCAACAAGCACTTCGATGAAGCCTTAAAGCGCGTGCGCCCTTCCCTTGACAAAGCTGGAAGACGCGAAGCAGAGAGAAATTCATGGCAGTACAGGTTTAACGAGGAGGAGAGAAAACTTCTTGAAAAAGCCGCAGATGCTGTCCGTTCTGCTGAGTATAAGTCGGATGGGATATCAGATGAGATTAAGGAGCTTGATAAGCTGACAGGTGCTCATCAGAAAGACTTTAACAGAATTAAAGAGATATTAAAGAACACAGAAGAGTAAGGGCGTGATGGATTTATCCATCATGTTTTTCCTTGCGGGATAATATAAAATGGCAGAACCTTCTGACGATGCATACAAAGATTTGATGGATATTATACATAAGATAATTATAGGACGCGTGTCTTCGGATAAAAATCAGATACCTCCGGTTGTGGGGGTTAAATTTGTTTTAAACGGCGGGACTATTCATTTAGCGCCGGATGAGATGAATAAAAAGTCAATTCCTATTGAGATGTTTGAGGATGATGATACGGTGACGATTCAAACTCAGCTTCCGTGCGAGTGTCAGGATGATTTTTTTATTGCGTATCAGGACGGTAAGCTTCAGTTGAATGCTGGAGAGAAGCGTGAGTATTCTGCGGTTATTCCTGTGTCTGAGATTGATCCGTCGCTTACTCAGACTCATTTGAAAAACGGTGTGCTGGAGATTGTCTGCCGCAAAAAGCAGGCGGTTATTCAGACACAGTGATTTTTAGCAAGCTCAGCTAATGCTCATATTAATCTCTCATTAAATCCAATTTAATAAAGCATCATGAATATCATAACAGGATTCAAAAATCTCCTCTTCAACCAGAAAGCCTTCTTTGCAGACGCACCCAAAGGCTTCCTCGTACCAGTATTAATAACACTCATTTACGCAGTAGTTGCAGTAATCGCATCACTTCCGGCTCTCACGCCAACATTAAACACAGTCGGCGAACTTGCCGGATTTGTAATAGGCGTCACCGTAGTATCCACAATAATCGTAATCTTTGCGACATGGATAATAGTTTCGCTGATATTTTTCGCCTGCGTAAAAGTCATCGGATACGCAAAATGTTCATTCAAAGAAATGCTCCGCGTAATAAGTTATCCCGCAGTAATTCTAACCATCAGCTCAGTAATCACAGGGCTCATAACACTGATTGGAACACCCAACGCAATTGCAACACTCATATTATCGGGAGCTTTTCTTGTTTGGACAATACCAATCTGGGTATTTGGAATTCAGTCAATAACCGAAATGGAAGTCAAGAAAATCGTCAAATGCATTGCAGCGCCGGTCATAATAATGATTATAATAACCATTGTAAGCACCGTAATGGCAATGAGCGCAACAGTTCCCGCGGTCTGATTCAGAGAATATCTCTCAAACCCTCTTTTATTGACTTCTCGTCTCCCTTCTCATCAAGAATTTCACGAACCACAGGACTAAGAACTATGAAAAAATTAGGCATCAGCGAATATGCGGGGAAGCGCCCGAAAAACTCCTGAACCATAAGTTTGTTCATAGTAAAAACAATGAACTCGCGTTTCAGGTCTGAAATATTTTCAGCAGTTGCTGATTTTACGCGGGGCAGTAAATCATCTTTTAAAACAGACAGATGAGTTTTATTCAGTTCGGTCATCAGATTTCTGCTGTCCACCCCCTGAAGATATCTGATTACCGCAAACTGAAGAATAATTGTTGCTGCGACAAGAACAGGATAACTTGAAGGAACGAGCGGCAGTTCTCCGATGTATTCTGAAAGGGTCATTCCCGGAATCAACATTGCGCCTATCATAATGAGCGCGGTAAACATCATTGAAAATGCAATTATTCCCAGAACTTTCAGTTTCTTAAAACTGAATTTTTTGTCTTCCGTTTCGGCAAGCGGAATACTCGTGAAAAATCCGGGCGTTCCGGGAACTGCTTTTGTAATTCTCCAGTATAAGATGAGGATTACAACTATCTGGGCTGTTAAAATCAGAAATGTCGTGAAGTTAATTATTCTCGAAGCCCAAAGAATGAGAGCGCAAGTAAGGTCTGTTATGTATAGCATTGCAAACCCTCTGACGATTGGTTTTGTGTTTACCAGATATGCGTTCCAGAAGAATTCGAGAAAGGTGACTTTGTTTTTGTGAAATGTTCTCGCGTGGTCGGCTATTTTTAAAAATTGTTTTATGTTTTCTCTGAAGTCTGCGTTGAAAATGTTTTGCTTTGTGTCAGTTCCAAGTGATGGAATCATCATGAAAAAGAAGTAAATCATGTAGAGGAGGAAACTCGCAACAATCCACATCATTATGATTGCTCCCGGATTGTAGTTTGCGACTGCAGCATGAACTGAGACGAGGACAAACAGGAAAAGAGGGACAAGCATTAATAGTTTGGTCTGTTTAAGTTTGTATACACCTTTTTTTAGTATTTCGGTGTAGTCTTCTTCGATTTCTATCTGTTTTAATACAGCTTCTTCAAGTTCAGCGACGTCAGACATTAAGATACTTATCTGTTTGACTGCTGAATTTATAAAAGATGCGAGGGCTTATCATTTTACTAAGAGAGTTTGTCCAATCGTGAAAAAATTCGTTGGACAACATTTTTGTCTAAGTTTTCTGTTGCGGTGAGTAAACGAAGTGAACTCATTCAGCGAAGCAAGACCGAAGGGCTTGCGTTGATAGTGGGTACTTTTAGTTACACCACGAAAGTCACACGAAAAAATACGAAATGCACGAAAATTAATCTGTTTGGTCGGATTTATCTTATGTAGCAAAACACGAAATTTAACGAAAATCACAAAAGGATTGCTAAGTTTACAATAATTATAACAAGAATAATTAACAGCAAGCCTTTTGTGATTTTCGTTAGCGGGGAACGAAGTTCCCTTAGCTGAGCAAGGAACT
>JAUNXW010000233.1 GCA_030539595.1 Methanocorpusculum sp.
ATTAGCCGTTGCTGAACCGCCGTAGTTGTAAATTCCTCCGCCAAATCCACTATTGGCGCTGCCATTAGCAGTATTTCCTGATATCACTCCGTCCGAAAGCAGTGTAAGTTTACCTTTATTGTAAATACCTCCGCCGTTAACAGCCTTACAGCTGCTTACAGAAATCTTTCCGTCAACAGTTCCTTCATTATAAATTCCTCCGCCTGCACCAACAGTTTTGGAAGAATTGTATCCATTCTTTATGTTCAGGACAGCATTCTCATATTTTGTGGTTAGTCTGCCGCTATCTTCAACCCTCACTACAGAATCCTTCATACGTCCTGCGCCGTCAAGAACCAACTCGCCGTTGTAAACATTTAACACGCCTCCTGTTTGAACAACAATCAGAGGAACACCTTTGTCATGTGCAGGAGACGCGGATATATTATTTAGAGAGGATGCTGTAAGATTAATATTCCATGACCCTTTAATGACGAGAGATTGATTTTCAAGCGGAATATTTTTCGCAAGAACTGCTGAAACAGTATTATCATCACTACCAACTGCATACACAGGATATATTATAGTATCAGGCTGCCATGCATTAATCGCATCAATCAATTCTTTGGCACTGTTATAATTAGTCCCATACTTTACGGTTGAATTGTTCTGTCCCCATCTGAAATACGGATATTCTGCCGTTGTGAAATCAACAAATATGTTAACATCGCTGCTCGGCATTGTGAATGTGTATCTATCTCCCGATACAGTCGGTTCAATGACATAGTCATAAGTACCAGATAGAATAATTACACTTCTTTCTCCGCCGGTTACAGTGAACGAAATACCAGTACCCGCTGTTGCACGAGACGGACAGTCTGTAACTTTACCAGAACCATTAACAGTCACCGTAATCTTGTATCCTTCCTCTTTCTCTCCGCCCTTATATTCTGAACCTGAATACAGCACAACAGGCTTACCGCCTTCAACACTGACAATCAGAATCTCGGAAACTTTTATTGCTCTATCGCTGTTTACAGAACTTGTAGTAGCATTAAACGGTCGAATAAACTGTCCCGTGCTCCAATTAAGTACTTCATCCAAAGCACGATTCGCATCACTTGTCAGCGGAGGAATTGCATTAAGATAACTCCCCACATACGTTAAGTTTGTAATATCCTTGCCGTTACAGTAGATGATTGTCTTATCCCAATATAATACATCCCCGCCCGCGTGATAAAGTAAAGTGGGGTCAGCCGATTCCTCAAAAGAAACAATAGGTCCCTGCTGTGCGGTGTCTCCTATGTTCGACACAACATTGACGGCTATTATTCCTGTGGCAACAACAACAAGTACTAAAAGAGTAATTGTTCCGATAACACTTGATACGCCGCTGTCTTTTTTATTGAGTGAGAGATGAGGCATCTATAGATATGTTAATTTTGGTTTCGATGATATATGTAGTTTATTGGAAGATAGGTGGATATTTTGAAAAAATGTTGAACAAGATTTTGATGATGAGATTGTTGTTGGCTCTTCTTTGGCTTTATGAAAAAAATAAAACCGCGAAGACGAATCCTGTATTGTATTAATAGTCTTAGACTTAATTTTGTACTTCGCTAATTTTTATTGATTAAATTTCTTTGGGCTTCGCTCCGTTTATCAC